>PFIF01000157.1 GCA_002782605.1 Deltaproteobacteria bacterium CG_4_8_14_3_um_filter_43_13
ACGATTTACGATTCACGACTTCCGGTTTTTTGACGATGTTCGCTCCAAAGGAAATTTTTCATTTTTCAGGATGAACTTATTAGAATCTTACTTTTGGGGCTGCCTTTGCCTCTTCCGGAGACTTAAAGAAGGCTGCCTCTTTAAAACCGAATATATTTGCCAGAATGTTATCTGGAAATGATCTTATCCTGATGTTGAATACCTTGACCGCCTCGTTATACCTCATTCGTTCTACGGCAATCCTGTTTTCGGTTCCAGCAAGTTCATCCTGCAGGCGGATGAAGTTTTGGTTGGCCTTTAAATCGGGATACCTTTCTACAACTACCAAGAGCCTGCTTAAAGCCGTGGATAATTGGTTATTTGCCTGAATTTTATCCTGGACGGTTTTCGCTCCTCCAACGCTCGCTCTGGCCTCAGTTACCTGGATTAAGACCTCTCTTTCATGTTTGGCATATCCCTTTACGGTTTCCACATAATTAGGGATCAGATCATAGCGTCTCTGAAGCTGATTTTCCACCTGAGCCCAAGCCCCTTTTATTCCTTCTTCGAGGGTTACGAATCTATTATACGTCCCCTTTACAAAAGAATAGGTTGAGATAAGAAAGATTGCTATGATTGCTATTACTATAAGCGACATCTTACCTGTTTTAGTCATTTTTTCCTCCTGTCTTAGTCGAAAATCGAAAATCGTAAGTCGTAAATAAATAAAAAGAATAAAATCCATTCACGATTCACGATTTACGGTATTTCCATTTTATCAACAATTAATGAGAGCCGTCTTACCTCAGTTATGTATCTCTGTATTAACCAATCCATTTCTCCTTTTGACAATCTCTTTTCCCTATCCTTAATACTGAGGAGGGTTGAAAATAGCCCATGGTCCAGATCGAATTCTTCACAGACACGGGAAACTATCTCTTCTCTCCTGGCAGGTACTTCTGTGTCTTTTAGATAGAGCAATGCCCTGAATATGGCGATGAATGCCGGGATTGAGCTGGCTATAAGAAGCCTCAGATTCCTCACTCTTTTGGAGGCATCCAGGTACCCTTGCCTTAACTGTAGGAGTTTCGCCTTCAATTCTCTTTCACACTGTACCCTCAGGCTTCCTTTTTCAAAAGAGAGGTTCGCAAGCACGTCTTCTCCAAAGACCAATATATGGTTCATCTTCATATTCAGGAATTCGATAGGAAATGTGTCAAGGGAAGATGTTATATAAGACTTTGTTAAAAAGAGGGGGGTACTTACCTTCCTTTTCCGCCACCTTGATACAACTTCAAGGGATCTCTCCAGGGCATTTATCCCTTCTTCAGTTAGAGCTATGAGAAAGTTCAAATCGGATTTTTTTGGTACATAATCTCCAGTAGCTCCGCTGCCATAGAGGGCTATAGACACAAGGTCATTGCCAAAGGCTATCTGATAATCCTTTGTTATTTCTTCAAATATCTCATTAGGATCCTTTGGTATCTTTCCCATTGCTCCATCTCCTTTTTTCTAACAGTCGCTCCCTGTGAACTATTCCCTTTTTTTAGAAGCTGCGGCCGCTTCCGCCGCCACCACTCATGCCACCGCCAAAACCACCGAAGCCGCCGCCAAAGCTTCCAAATCCGCTTCCACCTCCTCTGCCACCGCCACTTAAAAACATCAGGAGAAGCAGGGGAAGTATGGCACGTCCCTGCCTTGTACCGAGGAGGGGAATCATGATGAAGAGCAGAAGAAGCAGGGGGAACAAACTGCCGCCCCGTCTTGCTCTTTTTGTTACCGGGTGACTGATGGTAGGACTCCCCGTCAGGGAAACACCCGCCGCCTTTGCGACAACAGCCGATACGGCGATCATGGCGTTTACAAGCCCCTTGCCATAGTCCCCTGTTTTAAGAAGAGGGGTTACGTATTTGTCTAGAATCTCGCCCACGAGTCCGTCAGGGAGAATACCTTCCACCCCGTATCCCGTCTCAATCCTGACCCTCCTTTCCCTGACAGCAAGAAAAATCAGGACACCTTTGTCTTCCCCTTTCTTTCCGATACCCCAGTCACCGTATAACCGGTTGGCATAATCATCAGGGTCGTTATCCCCGATAGTCTCCATGGTGGCGACGACAATCGAGGTTCCTGTCTTTTGCAAAACCTCATGGGACAATGATTCCATCTGTCTCTCGTAATCCGGGGAGATAATACCTGCAAAGTCATTGACTGCCCCTATGGGCTTTGGGTATTTTGTCTCCGCCTTGGCTGTACCCAGGTTGGCAAACAAGATTAGCCCGCATATAAGGGGTAAAAATCTTAGCCGGCCTGCATTTTTTAAGAAGGGGGTTTTTTTCATTTGTTTGTATTATCCTTTGTAACTATTCAGGTAGGCACAGAGGCACAGAGCACCAAAGGCACAAAGTAGGAAAAAACAATGAAACGACCCTGCTCCGCTCTGCTTTGTGCCTATGTGCCTTTGCCACTTTGTGCCTGAGTAGTTACTATCCTTTTATACAGGATTTGTATGAGTTTACTGTATTGGAATCGATACTATAAAACACCGCTGCAAAGAATACAAGTAATATAATGGCCAATAGTGTAACCAGCCTAATGGGGAGTTTTTTATCAGGATTTGCCATGTAGCTGTCTTCCTCCCATCCTCGATGGTAACGGAATAGAGAGATAAAATTATAAATAACGTAGCATTCTACAGCAAAGGGGGGAAATCCCAAAAAGCCCAAAAGAGGCATCTCAAAAAGCTTTAACTCATCGAAGAAGGGTACTGTATATATCCACTTGGTTATGGCCCAGTAATTCCAGAATTCCCAGAACCCGCCGCAGATTAACCCCGCCGCAAGAAGCAAATAGAATTTTTGTGGACTTCCCCTTTCCCAATCTCTTAAAAGAGACCTTCCGTTGAATCTGTGGTTTATAGGTTCCAATAGAAAGAAAACCCCCCCCCATATCAAGGGGAAACAGTACTCTGGAAGAACAAGAGGGGCGATCAGGAAAATCGTGCCTATGATATAAAAAATAACATACCATTTTGGGGTTATGGCGATCCTTTTTATAGAGGCATTTTTGTAAATATTTAACGATCCCAAGAGTTCCGTGGTCTCGAATATTCCGGGCAGTACCGTAGAGTATGCCAGGCAGTATCCTGCCCACCTTATCCAGAGCACATCTGGCATATTTATATAATACCAGTTCTTAAGGGAGAGATTTGCCAGTTCAAAGACAAGCCAGATGGCTATAGACCAGGGCATTAATAAGAAGAACTCCCTGGTTCTGTTTATTATTAAGGAGTTCCCCTTTATCCTGTAGATAATGCTGTCTATAATCAGTATATATGACCACCATGCAAAGGAATAGAACCATGTAGAAAAGGGTTCAACACCTTTCAACATAAGAAACTCAGAGCATATCAGGGCAATAAATCCCAGGATTCCATGAAAACCGATGAATTTTGTACCGGCGATCTTCCTCCTGAAAGGCATAGGGGTCTCCGCTTATTTAAGGGCACGATGCATTATGCCCCTACTTTTCCTCTTTTAAAAACTCCTCGTATTCCTTAGCGGAAAGGAGGGTATCCAGTTCAGATTTATCTGAAGGCATGATCTTTATCATCCATCCTTCCCCATAAGGGTCATCATTCACTATTTCCGGGGATTCTTCTAATCCGCTATTAACTTCTGTTACCTCACCACTCACAGGAGAATACAGATCAGAGACTGCCTTCACTGATTCTATCACCCCGAAGGGCTTGTCTTTCTGTACGTTTGTTCCCTTTGCCGGGAGTTCGATGTATACTACTTCTCCAAGTTGACTCTGAGCGAAATCGGTAATTCCTATGGTAACATAGTTCTTTTCAACCTTTGCCCACTCATGTTCTTTAGCATATTTCAACTCTTCTGGAATGTTCATATATATGGTCCTTTCACGCTATTTCCCCCCCCATTTTCGATTCTTCTCCCTTGATTAGTCGTTGAATATTTTCTTTATGCCGGTAGACTACCAAACAGGCTATAATAATGCTGTAAATCGCGTAGATATTGGAATAGGATAGTAGAATAATCCAGATAGGTAGACTTCCTGCAGCTACCATTGAGCCAAGGGAGACATATCGCCATTTGTAGAGCGTGCCTGCAAATGCGAGAAAAGCCAATAAAATGGCCCACGGAACAATGATTACGAAGACACCCAGGGTTGTAGCTATTCCTTTGCCCCCCTTGAACTTCAGGAAGACTGGGTAGATATGACCGATGAAGGCTGAAAGGGCTGTTACACCTATCCAGCCCTCTGATTTCAATAGCCAGATGGCAATAATTACAGGGATCATCCCCTTTAATATATCCCCCAAAAGGGTTAATGCTCCCAGGGTCTTTCCCAGAGTTCTGTATACATTGGTTGCTCCTATATTTCCACTGCCTTCTTTTCTAATGTCGGTTTTACCAAAATGTCTGGAAAGGATAACGCCCGTAGGTATGGAGCCAAAAAGGTAGGCAAAGACAACAAGGGCTATTCCTAAGGAAGTCATATTAACCTCATCTTTCTTGCTGAATCCTATCTAGTGGAATGTCCCCTTAAACAGCGCACTTAAGTGCGCTGTTGTTAAGTGCACTGTTGTCGCTATATTTATGAGGCAAACCACTAGAAAGGCAGATTTGATCCCGGAATTTCAGAAAGATTCTAAAGGATTTAGCTCTCTATGTCAAGCAGCAAAGATTTTATGTTTTTCTGCAATAATTATTTGTTTCTTTGTTCATAATATAGTATTATAAAAGCTGGATCGAAGGAATAAACCGGTTCAGTATAATAATTGTTAGGCGAAACGACGGCAAAAAAAGAATGATTGAGGTTGTTATACAGGAATGGATTGATACCGCAACCGACTTAAACCGTCCGATTCCCCAACCCAAGGGAAGATTGATGTATGCATAACAAGCCGCTACCTTTAGGCGAAAAGAGTCAAGCGAGGAAGGAAAGATGAAAAAGTTGGGGGTTATAATTCTACTGGGAGTATTTTCACTAGGCATGGGAGGATTAGGAGTTTGGGCACAGGAGCATGTACCGGCACAGAAGAGAATCATGATAGAGCGGGCAGAGAAGGTCACAGGGAAAAAGCTAGAGTTCCTGAAACGCGTTGTCGAGAAGTACCAGAATTGCCGGGTTCTCCTTGAGGGCAATGAGTTGACAGGTTTAGTCATCAATGGCAAGACATACCGCGATTTCACTATCGTCATCCGCGATAGCAAGAAAACCATAATTGTAGTAACGGCCGATGGTGTGGTCAGTTTTGATTACTGAATGGATTCATGCCCAGGCATCCTTAGGACTAATTTATATATTTTTTATTGTCTTTCCCTATTACCTTGCTATATTGAGTTTAAATCAATTCCCATCTACTTTTAAGCACCCCCTGAAAACAAAACACCTCTTTTGGATTCACCATGATTGAAAAACGTGTAAACTCTTTGCCGATATGGTTCTTTAAGAGCATGTTGAAACATGAAAACATTTCTCACTTTGTATCTGGCAGAATGGGTGGTTTCAGCAGCCCACCATACAACTCTCTCAATTTAGCATTTCATGTGGGAGATGATCCCAAGAAGGTACACAAAAATAGACGGCTGCTTGCTTCAACTCTTGATATTTCTTTAAACAACTTCACCTTTGCCAAACAGATTCATGACAGCAGTGTTAAAATCATTACGGAAGAACTAAGGGGAAGTGGTGCATTAGAACAGCAAACAGCGATTGAGGCAACAGATGCTCTGGTAAGTAATATCCCCAACATTTGTCTTATCGTTCTTGTAGCCGACTGCCTGCCTATCCTATTCTTTGACCCGAAAAAGAACGTTATAGGGGCCGCCCATGCCGGATGGAGAGGGACAGTACTAGGAGTAGTTCAAAACACAGTAAAAACATTTCTGGAAAGGTTCGGTTCTTCGCCAAGAGATATCATCGTGGGGATTGGTCCTTCCATTGGCCCATGCTGTTACGAAGTGGGCTCCGAAGTTATTACCCATGTTGAAGACACATTCCATAGCAAAAAGGGTTATATTGACAAGAAGCCCCTAGAAGATGGTAAAGGGTATCTCAACTTATGGGAGACAAACAAAACACTGCTTGTAGAAATGGGCATACCAGAAAACAATATAGAACCGGCAGGGATATGTACACATTGCAATCACAATTCGTTCTTCTCGCACAGGCATCAAAAAAAGGGAACAGGGAGATTTGGAGCAGGAATCATGATCAGGAGGGTTTAGAAGACATTGATTATTGTTGACTTACTCATCTTTATTTGTTAATTACTAATTCCGAAATGCCCTCTGTGCCAATATAAGTGAGACATTTGCACAACCTACTGAGAGCTTTTAAGAAGTCCCCTGAGAGCAAATTCATGAGAGTAGAGAGGTAATTTTGGGCTAATTCTAATTAGTTCACCCTGAAAAATGCCTGCCTGTAAGCAGACAGGAAAAATTTCCTTTGGAGCGAACATCGTCAAAAAACCGGAAGTCGTGAATCGTGAATCGTGAATGGGTATTACACCTTTTATTTACGACTCGCGACTTACGATTTACGATCATAGATGGGTCAAAAAACCTGAACCAGAGAGCGGAAAGGGGAATTTTTCAGGGCGAATAATTATCCCAAAAGGAGATTAATATTGAAAAGATGTTTTTTGTATATTGCCATCAGCGTTTATTTATTATGCCTTGGTTGTTCAACAACGGGAAGGAACACAATCACGCAAACTTCAACAATAGATGCCTTATTGGCGGGGCTATATGACGGCAACATGACATGCCGTAAGTTGTTAAAGTACGGTGATCTGGGGATTGGCACATTTGATCGTCTAGAAGGGGAAATGATTGTTATAAACGGCACTGTGTACCAAGTTAAAGCGGATGGTAAAGTCTACACACCGGCTATGGATATCAGCACTCCATTTGCTTCTGTATGTAAATTCAGTGCAGACAAGACAATTGCCTTAAAAAAAGGAATGGATTTCAAGGCATTGGAAGAACTGATCAACAAATCTGCTCCAAACCAAAACATATTCTGTGCAATAAGAATCGTAGGAAACTTCGCGCAAATGAAAACCCGAAGTGTTCCTGCTCAGAAAATGCCCTATCCGCCATTAACAGAAGCAACCAAGAATCAACCTGAATTTCATATGGAAAATGTTTCAGGTACTATTGTCGGGTTCAGATGTCCGCCTTATGTAAAAGGTATCAATGTCCCTGGATATCACTTGCATTTTATCACCAGTGATTACACGCGGGGCGGTCATATTCTCAGCTTTGAAATCACTGATGGTAAATGCGATATAGACCTTTGCAACCAGCTTTTTCTAATCCTTCCAATGGACAAAGAAGTATTTGGAGGTATTGACCTGTCCAAGGACAGAAGTAAAGAATTGGAACAAGTCGAAAAATGAAAGGAGATCAACATGAAGACAGTTAAATTATTGTTAATATTTTTCTTCCTCTTTATGCTTCTCAGCCAGGTTGTCTTATCAAAACAGGGGGCTGCCTCCGAAGACAGCCTGGGCGAGAACCTGGTGCGGCAGTTATGGGCAGATATGAAGAAACCGGATATGGATGCCATCGAAAAGAAGATTGCCAAAGGTTTCCAGTCAATACATCAGTATGGTGCCGATAACCGCGAGCAGGAGATAAAGCTTATCAGAGGTCTCAAGCTCGGCGAGTATACCCTGAGTGATATTCAAATTACTCGGAATGGGCCAGTGATTGTTGCTACCTACTTTGTCTCCGTAGAAGAGACTATCATGGGTAAACGTCTATCAAAGAAACCGGCCCCAAGGCTTAGCGTTTTTCTAAAAACTGACAGCGGTTGGCAATGGATCGCCCATGCTAATCTTAAGCCTTCAAAATAGCAAAGTAACCAATGGCTTACCCTTTAAAAAGGCTTTGTTCGGCATATGGCTTTGTGATAACCCAGCCCAAAAGAGTTTAAAAAGGGAAATGTTGGGGACAGTTGGAGGGGTAACGGTTAAAGGAGAGCAATGCATGTGCATTTTCAAGCAGTAGTCTTCGATTTGGACGGGACATTACTTGACACTCTGGCAGATATCGCTAACTCGGCGAACAGTGCCTTAGCGAGATACGGGTTCCCCCCCCGTGGAGCAGATGAGTATCGTTACTTCGTAGGTGAGGGGGTAACTGTGCTTATATCGAGGGCACTGCCTGCTGAAAAACGGAATGATGATATCATTTCGGACTGCGTGAAGGCATTTCGTGAAAGTTACAGCCTCAACTGGAATGTAAACACGAAGCCATACGACGGTGTTATGGAACTCTTGGACGAACTCACTTCTAAACAGGTGAAAATGACCATACTCTCGAATAAACCTGACAATTTCACAAAACGTTGCGTCCGTGAGCTTCTGCCGTACAAAAGGTTTGAAATGGTTCTAGGCCAGCGCGAGGGAATCCCCATGAAGCCTGACCCTGCTGGCGCTCTCGAAATAGCTGAGACCCTCGGTATCGCATCATCACAATTTCTTTATCTGGGAGATAGCGGCCTCGACATGCAGACTGCCACACGTGCGGGTATGTTCCCAGTGGGTGCAGCATGGGGTTTTAGATCGGAGGAGGAGTTGAGGACACATGGTGCTCAGGTAGTGGTCGAACAGCCGAGGGATCTCCTGGATATCCTGGATAACCCTTCATCCTCCTTCATCTCCCCTGAAACTTAGGTTTTCTTTTTTCCACAAAAGCAGCTACACCTTCCTTCTAATCCTCACCGGCACTTGCAACTTTTTGTACTTGTGTGATAAAGTAGAAAAATGCTCAAAGATTTTGACTCACTATTATACACAGGTAGGGAAAAGAAATGAGCTATAGTATTTTTAGCCATGACGATATGAAGCAGATGAAAGCCATTGGAATCACAGAAGAACAGGTTATATCCCAAATAAAACTCTTTAAGAAGAAAATATCTTATTTGAAGTTGAATCGCCCCTGTACCATAGGTGACGGCATAAGGGTTATCCCGGAAGATGAAATTAAGGAACTTATACTCCATCATCAAGAAGCTGCAAGCAGAGGGCGTCTACTGAAATTCGTGCCCGCTTCAGGGGCGGCCAGCCGTATGTTCAAGTCACTGCTTCAATTCAAGGACATAAACCAAAAAATTGACAGAGATTATATTATAAAAACAGGGAACAACGAACAGGCTGAAGATATTCTCTTTTTTATGGGCAGGATAAGGAAATTCGCCTTTTTCGATGACTTGGAATCGTTAATGTCTGCCTCCGGGCTTGATATAGATACCCAGGTAGGTAAAGGTCAATTTAAAGAGATCGTCCACTGCCTCCTAACCCACCAGGGTCTTAACTACGCTGACCTGCCCAAGGGATTGCTTAAGTTTCACCAATATTCCAATGGTAACCGGACAGCCTTTGAGGAGCATCTGGTCGAAGCTGCGGATTATCTCAAGGATGCCCAGGGGATATGCCGTCTCCACTTTACCGTTTCCTCCGAGCATCAAGAAAGGTTCGAAGGTCTACTGGAAGAGGTGAGGCATAGGTACGAAAAGAATTACAATGCCCGGTTCCGGGTGGATTTTTCTCTTCAGAAGAGATCCACCGATACAATTGCCGTGGATCTGTACAACCAACCTTTTCGAGAGAAGGATGGAAAGCTCCTGTTTCGGCCTGGAGGACATGGCGCCCTTATAGAAAACCTCAATGACCTCAAAGGAGACATAATTTACATAAAAAATATTGACAATGTAGCGACTGACAGGATCAAGGGCCCAACATTTTTCTGGAAAAGAGTCCTCGCTGGTTGTTTAATTGAACTCCAGAAAAAGATTTTCACTTATCTGGAAAGATTGGTGGCACAGAAACATGATGAACAGTTTCTTGACGAAGTCACGGACTTTGCCAGAGAACGGCTCTGTCTGACACCCCCAAATGGCTGGCAGCATAAATCTATAAAAGAAAAGAGAGAGTTCCTCTTGAACAAACTCAATCGTCCCCTGAGGGTATGCGGTATGGTCAAAAATGAGGGAGAACCTGGAGGGGGCCCTTTTTGGGTTGAAGGAAAAGATGGCACCCTGTCCATGCAGATCGTCGAAAGTGCCCAGGTTGATCCTAAATCCAAGGAGCAACAGGCAATATTCGCCTCAGGGACCCATTTTAACCCTGTAGATATTGTCTGCGGTGTCCGGGATTATAAAGGGGAAGCTTTTAATCTGAGGAATTATGTGGACACAGATGCAGTCTTTATCTCTCAAAAGTCAAAGGATGGTCGGAATCTGAAGGCATTGGAGCTTCCAGGCCTATGGAACGGGGCCATGGCCAATTGGATTACCCTTTTTGTGGAAGTTCCAATTATCACCTTTAATCCTGTAAAAACCATAAATGACCTGCTTCGCAAGGAACACCAACCCCAGTAGGAGAGTAAACGAAAGAAAGGAAATCCGTTTCATTGTCTGACAAAGGAGGTATATACTACGAAAGAGCTGGACAATACCGAAGATACCTGTTTATATTCAAGTAAGGCTGCTTGCCTGGGGCTAAAAGACTGTCTCACTAAAGAGGAAGAGATTATTCTTGCCGATATTCGGGCACTTCGTAAAAATGCCATTAATGTAAAAACCAGGTTGAAGCGTTTGGAGGATTGCACTGTCAGTGATACGTCAGGATGTCAAGAGAAGATTCAATCGATTAGTCCTGAGCGCCAGGCTTTGATGGATGAGCTGGATGACCTGAGAAAAAACAGGAAAGAGCTTGATAGGCTGATGGAGGAAGCGCATCATCGTAAGATGGTGCTGTTAGGTCACAGAAAGCCATGACTTAAATCACCAAATCTTCTTGAAGACCGCATTTGATGTCTTTTGTAAAGAGGTGATCGTTCCCAACCTTATATGCCCAGCACATATCCTTTATTTGAGGATAAACCTCAAGGACTTTTTTTCTCATTAATGCAGCATCTTCGATATACTCTCTTATGGGAAAATTGTAGGAGTTGTCTATGAATTGAGCCATACTTTTAGCCATTTCCAGGGTTTGGTCAACCAAATGGTGACAACCATCCTTGCCGCCTACAGATTCGATTATCCTTTCTGTGAATCCGCTGTTGATCTTAATGCCAACGAGATTAGCCATCTTTTGGCTGGTCTGCCGGCAGACCCCAAGATATGGAGCCTTTTTAAAGTCTGCTTCTGCATGCTTTATCTCCCTGGATGGGAAGGAGATATGAAAAGTAGTAGAGATGTGATGGACATTATCCAGCATGGATACTTCTACTTTCAGCAACCCTACTCCAATAATATCTGCCCTTATATTCTTGTTTCTTTCAAATAGTGCCAAATCAATACCCCTTTCTCAACGTATCAGAATTTTCAGATCAAATCCTTGTCTCCCTTACGTTCAACCATTATATTGAAATCCGCCTTTATGTCAAGAAGATACAGGTAAACTCTAAAAGGGGATGCTTTGACCGGCCGCATTTTGTGAAAATTTTTTACTTTACACACAAGCCTCTTTCTTCTATACTTCTCTATGCTCACCCTACTACAAAAGCAAGCTCTTATCAAAGAAATGCCCCAATTGCGAAGCGGGAAATGAAAAAATGGCAAAGTGGTCTGGTTTGTAAATGCATTAAAATATAGTAACGCTTATGAGCGAAAGTACAAATGGAGAAAAAAGATGACACATAGTAAACGGGATTATTTTTTGGCGTGTGTCGAGGATGGCTCACTTTCTATGAAGCCCTACTGTGGTAGCTGTGAGAGTCAGTTAAACGAAGACTATTTTTGCGAAAATTGTCAGCGCCAATGTCGTTGTACTCACGTCAAATGTGAAGACAGAGATGCCTATAGTTTGATGGATGCCCTCATTAAAAAGAACGAAAGGTTTAAGAATTTTACGACAGAGATACTGATAGCACCATTTAAGGGTTAGCCTCTCTGCAACTCAGACACTGGACTTCAGACTTTAGACACCAGACTTTTCTGTAACCGTTCACGATTCTCAGTTTACGGTTCACGGTTTAATTATAACAGCAGGCTTAGGCCCGCTGTTTATATAAAGCTTGAAGCATTTTTGCCAACTGTTAACTGCAAACCGTAAACTGTGAACGGATACCCTTTATCTTTATGTAATCTTTGTGTAATCTCTGTCCATCCTCTCCTTCAGTCTATAGTCTATAATCTGGGGTCTGATGTCTATGCTCTGCTGTCTGAATCACAGATACATCATCCTTCTCTTTCCTGGCCAGGCTTGCCGGGCATTACTTAGGGCTCCTCCATTCAGTTATTGATATAAACTTTCCCGTGGACGGCTCCGCCTTAAAAATCTTCCAGGTACTTCCCCCGTTGTGGTCTGTGGGGCCGTAACCTATAGGACCCGTGAGTCCTCCCGTATCAAAGCTCTTCATTCCTTCTAAACTATTTACCAGAGCCTCTCCATCGAGGTTCCTGCCTGCCCTCCTCATACCCTCAATTTTGACCGTTCCAATAACCCAACCGTAAGTATATGTTTTTCCACGATAGGGTTTTTCCGTTCCCGGTTCATATTTGAGGGTAATCTCCCTCATCCTTGCCACACCAGGCCCCTCATCGTACCATGAGGCCATAGAAGCAACTGCATAGAATAGCTCGGATGCATCACCGGACATGCGAATCACATCTTCATTACAGGTTGCCCAACTGCCAAATAAGGGAACCTTTAAACCAAACTTCTTCAACTCTCTAAGAAGGACAATCGTTGGCTGGGGGAGTGAACCACAGATAATAATATAATCAACCTTAGCCTTTTTCAGGTTCATCACCTGAGAGGTTGCCTCAATGGAACCGGGGTTGAGCACCTCCTTTGCTGCATCCTCAGTCATTGCATCATACAAGGTAAATACGCTTCATTCCTTCGGATTTGCGCGCCTTGCATCTGGTCCGCCTCCGCGGATTACCGTGCTGTCTGATTTTTGACTTTTTACGACTTCAGCAAAATTAAGAAAATAATGAACTATTTTTTTGCAGGCGGCAGTTTCCACTTAGTGATGGGGATAAG
>PFIF01000055.1 GCA_002782605.1 Deltaproteobacteria bacterium CG_4_8_14_3_um_filter_43_13
GGGATGTAAGTAGTTGAATTAGTGCCTTTTGCACCCTCACCCCAACCCTCTCCCATCGAGGGAGAGGGATTTTTTCGACTTTTTACGAAGCCATCAAGGACATGAATCTTCAAAAAACCGGCATTACCGACTTCAGTGGGCAGGTCTGACCCATCCGGAAATTGCAATAAAATGCTCCTTTTCTATATCGGCTTTGTAGAATTTCCCACTATCATGTGCTTTCCTTCTGGTAGGACTAAAGCTTACTGGAGGCATAAGACCACCAGTATCGAGGTCTTTTATCTTTTCCAGACCAGCTACCAGAGTCTCCTGATCCAGGTTTCTGCCTGCATTCTTGAGACCTTCGGCAAGGATCATAACTGTAACCCAGAATTTAGCATAGTGTCTATTTAACTTAAACTTATCAACAGATCCTGAATGGTGTTGTGATGTTATCTCTCTCATTCTTTTCGACCCAGGCTCATCATCATACCAAGAACCTACAGAACCAATCATGAGCAGGTTCTTCGCCGCTTGTCCCACAATTTTTATGGTATCGTCTCCTATTAAGTGAAAAGAAGACATAATCACAGGAAAATAACCAAGTCTTTTAGCATCCCTCAGCATTGCAAGTCCGCCCCCAGCACCTGTAAATGATATAATGAAGTTGATCCTGTTCTTCTTCAGGTTCAGTACCTGAGAGCTTGCATCAAAAGCTGCAAGGTCAACAACCTCCTTCCCCAGGAGTTCTAACCCGTAATTCTTTAGGCTTTCTTTCAGTTGCCCAAGACCAGATTTTCCAACCTCGTGATCGGTATAAACATAAGCCAATCTCAGCTTTTCCTTATCCACATTTTTCACAATATAGTCAACCATCAGTTTTATCTCATCTATATTATCATTTGAAGGGTGAAAACTATATCTCTTTAGGGGGTTGCTTACATGATATGACCATGCAATGTTGCTTAAGACAGGGATTTTATCCTTCTCTATCTGGTCATAGAGAGCCTTGTGTTGACCACTTCCTCCCATACTCAAGATGGCTAGCACTTTGTCTTTATAGATGAGCTTCTTGTATGCGGCGACAGCCATGGGTATTGAATAACGATCATCTTCAACGATTAGTTTTACTTTTCTTCCATGAATGCCTCCCTGATCATTTACGTAATGGAAGTAGGTTCTGTATGCCTCGCAGGCTGGAGATAATATGTAAGCGGCAGGGCCTGTCATATCAAGCACTGCACCCACTTTAATAGTATCGTCAGTAACCCCCCTCACTCCTTCAGCATAAGAGGGTATGCTTCCCAAAAAAATAATGATCGAAACCAGGGCAATCATTCGCAAAAAAACATACCTCATTTTCATAATGTCCTCCTTCCATTAAAATTGTATATATCCTTACACCTTTATTCTCTCATTCTGAGAATGAGAGAATAATCCCAATCTGCATCTGCAAATTCACTTGAGCATAGACCTGGCTATGATCATCCTCTGAATCTGATTCGTTCCTTCGGTAATCTGGGTGGATTTGGCATCTCTCATCATACGCTCCACAGGATGGTCTTTCATATAACCATAACCACCCAGTATCTGTACCGCATCGGTCGTAACCCTCATGGCTGTATCCGAAGCCATACACTTTGCCATAGCGGCATAAGGAAGGATATCTCTTATGCCACGATCCAACATAGAAGCAGTCTGATATATCAATGCTCTCGATGCCTCAACCTGTATCTTCATATCGGCAAGCATGAACTGGATGCCCTGATTTTCAGATATTGGTCTGCCAAACTGGACCCTCTCTTTTGAATAACGTGTTGCATAGTCCAATGCACCCTGAGCAATACCCAGTGCCTGGCTGGCAATTCCCAGTCTGGTCTCTTTTATAGATTCCATAAGTATACTCCACCCACCACCTTCTCGGCCAAGGAGGTTTTCCTTGGACACCCTTGCATCCTCAAAGATAAGTTCCGTAGTCTGGGAACCGCGCATACCCAGCTTATCCTCTATCTTACCTATATTAAAACCAGGCGTATCCTTCTCCACAACAAACCCGGAGAGTCCTTTTGTCCCCTGCCCACTACCGGTTCTAACAAAGGTAGTGTATATATCCGCAACCCCTCCTGCTGTTATGAAGCATTTAGAACCATTAATGATATAGTGATCACCATTTAGAACTGCCCTTGTCCGCATGGAACCCACATCAGACCCGGCACCAGGCTCGGTTAGTGCCCAGCTCATAATTACATTTCCTTTTCCCAGTCGTCCAAAAAACCTCTCCTCCTGTTCTTTATTGACGCTCACCAACAGGCTGGTCAGACACGACCCCTGTGTGGCAACCAACATGGAGGATGAGGCACAGACCCTGGCGATCTCTTCTATGACCAGATAATATGTTGTGTGATCTGTTTCTAAACCCCCGTATTTTTTAGGGAGTTTCAGCCTTAATAGATCGTATTCCTCGAAGAGTTCCACCACATCGCGGGAAAATTCACCTGCTTTATCGATTCTGACCGCAATGGGTGCAAGTTTTTCTTCAGCCAATTTCCTGACTGTCTTACGTATCATATCCTGTTCTTCTGTAAGTTGAATCATTATATTCTTTCATGCCTCCAATCTCATTTATGATTTGTCATTGGTTATTCATCATTTGAAAATATTTATTCAAACCAATGGATAATACATGGTAATGATAACCGCGTAGGGGCAACCCCCTGTGGCTGCCCAACCTTGAACCATCTATCAAGGGCAGGCACACAGGCCTGCCCCTACATAAGGAATACGGTCACGTCCCTAAAATGGTGATTCTAAGATATTAAGGGGATCGTAGCTGTATCCGTACACCTCTCTTATTGTTCCCATTATCTCTCCCAGGGTAGCTTTCGCCCTAAGGGCATCCATAATAGTGGGAAAGAGGTTCTCTCCCTCTCCCATCTGTGCTTTTTCTCTCAGTTTTCCTATGGACTGCCTCAACACTTTGTCATCCCGTTTTACCTTTAACTCCTTCACGCTATTTATCTGCTCTTTCTCAGATTCTGCCGGGTTTCTATGCACGCCCCCCGGGGTTTTTTTATCAGGTGGGCTGGCAAAGGCATTCACCCCCACTATTATCCGTTCTCTTCGTTCTATCTCTTTCTGGTATTCAAGGGAGCTTTTATCTATCTCTTTGTCCAGCCAACCTGTCCTCATAGCCTCTACCATACCCCCCATCTTCTCTATTTCATCCAGTATCCTGGCGGCTTGCTCTTCTATCCTATTGGTTAGGTTTTCAACATAATAAGACCCTCCTAAAGGGTCCGCCACATTGGAAACACCAGTTTCATAAGCTATAATCTGTTGAGTTCTGAGGGCAATTCGTTGTGACTCTTCAGTAGGTAAAGCTATGGGTTCATCATAAGAACAGCTATGCAAAGACTGGACACCTGCCAATACTGCCGCCAATGCCTCATATGCTATCCTGATTATGTTGTTCAAAGGCTGTTGAGGGACTAAAGAACAACCAGCGGTATGTACGGCAAACCTGAACTTCCAGGAATTTGGATTCTTAGCCCCGTATTTCTCTTTTACAATCCTTGCCCACATCCTTCTTGCTGCCCGAAGTTTCGCTATCTCTTCAAAGAAATCTATATGGGAGGAACAATAAAAGGCCCTGCGGGACGCAAAATCATCTATATTTAATCCCCTCTTAAGGGCTCCATCTATATATGCCATAGCCATTGCCAAACCAAAGGCCACCTCCTGAACGGCATTAACGCCATTCTCTCTCAAATCATATGAATTCACCACTGCTGTATTCCAGAGGGGCATACTGTTAGTACAGTACTCAATAATATCCACAGAGAGCTTCAGGCTCAGATCTATCGGGTTGGAAGGCCGCCAGCCACAATAACGGCAGTGGAGGGGATCATTCGCAATGGTTCCCCTTAGCTTGGCTGGGCTTATTCCTCTTTGTTCCGCAATTAATATGTACTGAGAAAGTATAATTATTGCAGGACATGAAGCGCAGATCAAAGACATGCTTACCTTATCAAGAGGTATCCCTTCGGTAAGCATTTCCATATCCTTAAGGGAACAGAGACTTACCCCAACAAGGCCAACCTCACCCTCTGCCAGGGGATGATCCGGGTCAATCCCCAGATTCGTTGGATTATCCCGAATGACATTCAGGCCAGAAACCCCTTCCTCGATCTGTTTTTTAAGCCTTCGGCTGGTATCTGTGGGAGTACCGAAACCGGTCACTTCTCTTTTAGTCCAATACCTTCCCCTGAACATGTCCGGATGAATCCCTCTGGTATAAGGATACTTCCCGGCATCCGGCATATCTCTTTCGTAATCCATTCCGTCAATATCCTTAGGGGTATAGATATCCTTTACTGGAAACCCAGACCATGTTGTAGTCCTTTTTGGCTTTTCAAAGTAGGCATCTATAAGGCCATCAACATTACTCTTCCCATTATTGCTCATAAGAGTTTCTCCCGCCCTTATTGAAAAGACCATGGGGGTTAGCCCCATGGTTCTTTAGTGTCTATCCAGCAGTGTAAATATAAAACTGACAACTTCATCCGGGGTTGAACCAGGCCCAAATACGCCAGCTATCCCCAACCCTTTTAGTGTGGAGGCATCTTTATCAGGGATTATGCCGCCCACTATTACCGGCATAACCATACCCTTCTCTTTCAACGTTGAAATCAAAACCTCTGATAAATAAAGGTGTGCCCCTGTTGAAGAGCTTATACCAATTAGTCCCACATCCTCCTCTTCTGCAACCTTCACAACTTCATTTAAGTCCTTGAATCTAGGATAATATATCACTTCTATCCCTGACTCCCTACATCTGTTCACAATAGTTCTCAAACCTATATCGTGGCCTTCAAAAACATGCCGTGTCAATAATACCCTGACCTTTTCTTTTTTGGCTGTTTCCATAGAATCCCCCCTTCAGCAAGGATATGCCTGCCCGTATACCTGAAAAAAAACCTCCACCATCTCTCCAAGAGTACATCTGGCCCTCGCAGCATCAATCAGTACCGGCATCAGATGACCTGCCTGGTCAACCGACATATACCCACGGGCCGCCGCCTCCACTCTTTTCAGCGCATTCTTCACCTCATCCTGGTTCCGTGACTGTTTCCATTCTCTGATCCTTTGAGCAGCCATCTTTTCTACAACCCCCTGATCCACAGTGAACTCAGGAACTTCCAATGCCTCTTCCTGTCTGTACTTATTGACGCCTACAATGATTCTCTGCCCGGAATCCACTTCTTGCCTCCACGTCCTGATCCTTTGATCCAGCATGTTCCACAGCCACCCTGTCTCCATACATTGGGTGAACCCACCTCTTTTTTCGATTTCCCCTGTAATCTTCCAAGCCTCTTTTTCTAACTTGTCCGTCAGCCACTCCACATAGTAGGAGCCCCCAAGGGGATCACACACCTTAGCCGCACCAGACTCGTTGAGGATAATCTGGTTTACTCTGAGAGAGGTGATGGCGGCATCTTCCGATGGAAGCGAAAGAGCTTCATCATAGGAAGATGTATGGATTGATTGTGTACTGCCCAGCACTGAGGCTAAAACCTGAAGGGTAGCCCTGGTTATGTTGTTAAGGGGCTGTTGGGCTGTGAGGTTTATACCACCTGTATGCACGTGGATTCTGAATTGTTGAGAAGCTGCCTTATCACATCCAAACCTCTCCTTTATGGTCTTTGCCCACATCTTCCTGAATGCCCTGAGTTTGCATATCTCCTCAAAAAAGTCCATCCCCATATGCATTTGAGCACTAAACCTGGGAATCATATCATCAGGGTTAAGGCCTGCCTTTATCCCACACTCTATCAACTCTATAGCTTCGGACAGCATAAATGCCATCTCCTGTGCAGGAGAAGCACAGTTTTCTCCCACCACATAACCACAGAGATTTGTATGGTTCCATCGAGGCATATGCTCAACACAGTACTTGATCAGCTCAACCTGGAGCTTCAACTGCTCCTGTGGGGGGTGATCCCTGGTATTCTGTCCCAGCCAGGAAATTTTCCTGCGATTCTGGCTCTGTCCATTGAGATCTTTCGGCTCATAACCCAGCCTCTCAGCATATGCGACGTACATTGCCAATATGGGCAGACATGTCGTCTTTGTGCTAAAGCCCACCCTCGTCTTTTTCAAATCGTATCCATCACATATAATCCGAATATCCTCTTCTGAGTTCACCGAGGTACCGCCTATTCCAACCATCCCCCTCGCCTCCTGGGTATCGGGGTCATAGCCATAAGCGGATGCCAAATCAGGAACAACAAAGAGAACGGCTCCTTTATACCCCTTCATACCTTCCCTGGCCAATTTTTCGCCTCTCTCTCTCGTCTCCTCAGCCCTACTAGCATAGCCATGGATCTGCTGTGTCATCCATGGCTGATACTGATACGTTAGAGGATAGAGCCCTCTGGTATATGGATAGGAACCGGGCATTTCGATATCACTATAGTCAATATCCGATATGTCCAGCGGGGTATAAACCGGCTTTAAGGAAATCCCTGACTCTGTATGAGACTCTGGTATTTTAACCCTCAGTTTCTTCTCGTACTTCTCTGTATAATTCTTTTGCCATTCATCTTCCATTTGTCTAACTATATCCAAGTTCTTTTCGTCTGTCATAGTCACCACCTCACTCACTAACTTTTCTAAATGTATCTATTTAACTATACCTGGCTTATTCAGCTTACCATCGGAAACTCTCCAACTGGGAAAGCAGAAGAATAGGATCAAACCACTTTCAAACCCATAGCTCTAGAGATAACCGTCCTCTGCATCTGGGAAGACCCTGCACTTACTGTGATTATTCTCGAGTCCCTGAAATGCCGCTGCATATCGTATTCAAGAGAATATCCGTATCCACCCATTATCTGCATACCCTGGTTGGATAGCCTGGCGTATGTTTCAGATCCAAAAAGCTTGGCCATACTCACCTCTTTCATACAGGGCATGCCCTGATCATACATCCATGCAGCCCTGTATGTAAGTAAGCGGGCAGCATCGACTTCAGTCTGCATGTCTGCCAGCATGTGACCTATAGCCTGGAAGGTACCGATGGGTCTGCCAAACTGCACCCTCTGCTTTGAATGCTCCAGCGCCATATCCACAACAGTTTGGGAACTTCCTATAAATGTTGAACATCCATACAGTCTTTCCAGCTCAAGCCCTGAAAGGAGTATCTTCCAACCGTTGTTTAATTCACCTACCATGTTTCCCTTAGGAACCCGGACATCTTCGAAGAATACCTCATTGGTATGGAGCATCTTTCTTCCCAGAGTCTTTATCCTTCTTATTTCAACCCCAGGGTTATTACTTGGAACAAGTATCAGACTTATACCTTTGTGTTTGGGAAGGTCCCTGTCTGTTCTAACATAGACACTCATAATGTTGTTTTTGGCATCGGCTGCTGTCTGGAAGGTCTTCTGCCCGTTTATAACCCAGCTATCCCCATCCAGGACCGCCGATGTCATGAGGGAAGCAGCATCAGACCCTGCATTAGGCTCTGTTATAGATATGGAGAGCCTGATCTCGTTTTTTATCATCTTAGGTATATAGAAGTTCTTCTGCTCCTCGTTTCCATTTTCCAAAATGTTCAATCCACAGAATATACTGATACCGAACCCAGCAGCGATTTCGTAGGAAAACCGGGACATCTCCTCTCCCACAATCACAAAATCTACAGCGCCCAATCCGCTCCCATCATACTCTTCAGGAAATGGCAGGCCAAACCAACCCAGTTTTGCCATCTTCCCATAAAGGTCATAGGGATATTGTTCTTTTTCATCAAGCTCTCTCACATATTCCGGAGGGCATTCCCTTTCCATAAAATCCCTGACACTCTCTCTAAGTATCTTCTGTTCTTCTGTAAATCCAAATTCCATTCTCTCCTCCTGTTCAAACCTTTAGTTGTTATCTCTCACACCTTATCTATCCCCAACCTGGCGTAGCCAGAACCAAAAAGGTAAATTCTTATTTCCTTTCGTTCTTTATGCCATCTACATGCCCCTTTGGGAATATAGTCAATAAATTTGATTAAGATTAAGAAAGTTAACCAAAACATACAGGCATTAAAGGGGGTTAAGCAATAAAACTCCTGTAATGTTTGGTCAGTATATAGATTAACGCTTTTTCTTTGCTTCAATCTCTGCCTTTCTGATCTTCCAGAAATCAGGTTTCCTCTTTTCCATAAAAGCCTTGGGCCCCTCTTTGCATTCTTTACTGTCAAACCAATCAGGATACATCACCCTTGACATCTGACCATACGAACCAGACATGTAGTCAATATCCATATCGAAGCTGGCCTTTAGAATTTCCAGACAACCTGGGCTCAAGGACAGGATTTCCTCGCACCATTTATCCACCTCTTCATCCAGTTTATCCAGGGGTACTACAGCGTTTACCAGTCCCATCTCTAATGCCTGCTGGGCGTTGTAGCGTCTGCAGAGCATCCAGATTTCCCTTGCCTTTTTGGCTCCCACTACCCTTGTCAGGTATGCAACAAGATAACCATCTGCCGGGCTGGCAACCCGTGGCCCATTCTGCCCAAATTTGGCATTGTCTGCTGCTATAGTAAAATCGCATACATAGGCTAAGTGATGGCCTCCTCCAATAGCCCACCCTTTTACCGCGGCAATAATCGGTTTTCGGCACATTCTAACAATTTGATTGGGGGGATATCTCCAGTAAAATTGCTCTCTCAGACCAGTGGCCTCCCAGCCGACATCACCACCGGCACTGAATGCCTTATCGCCTGCACCTGTAAGAACTACCGCACCAATCAGGGAATCATGACTGGCATCGTCCACTGCCCTGAACATTTCATCCTGGGTCAAATTGGTGAAAGAGTTGAGTTTGTCTGGACGGTTGATTGTCACTCGTGCTACTCCGCCTTCTAATTCCGTATGGTATTTTTTTTCGTATATAATATCTTTAAAATCAAATCCAGCTACGTTTTCCCACTTTGTCCAAGCCATTTTCTATAACCTCCTTAAGTAAGATATGAGTATAATCTTGCTATGTTGTAATGTATTTTGTTAACCGTTGTTTCATTTCATCTCAATCGGTTTTTTCCAATCTGTTATGGCAATGAGTCTGTTGTTTAGCAGATCAGGTTTGAAGAACTACCGAGGTCTCTCAATCTTTCCCTTTAGGCTCCTTCCATCCTGTAAGAGGAACAAGCAACCCTTTATCCACATCAGCCTTGAAGAACCTGCAGTGTTTTCCGCCTATATGGTCCCCTTTCTTCCATTAATTCCACCCTGCTCATTTATGTATCGAAAGTAGTTTCTTGCCGCTTCAAGATAGGGTATGGTGTTCACAGCAATAGGTCCCGTCAGGTCAACTATTACCCCAAGCTTTATAGTGTCATCAGTTACCCCTCGTACATTTCCCGAGTAAGCCCCCTGGCTGAAAATGAAGGTTAGGATTAAAAACCCTATGCCAACTAAAAACAAACGAGTACTCTTCTTTAAAAACGCTCTGTTACTCATCTCTTACCTCCTTTCTGTTTTTGCTTGTTGCTCTTTCAAATATATGTTCTGTTATTGTATATAGAGGGGTTTTTGGACCATAAAAACCCGTTACTCCAAGATCAGATAGAGCCGGTTTGATTTCATCCTGGATAATGCCCCCGGCAACGATAGGAACATCACTAATCCCTCGATTTTTCAGCTCTTCCACTATACCGCTGAAAATAGTCAATAGATTACCGTCCAGAACGCTTACGGCAATAGCATCCACATCTTCTTCTAAGGCTGCTGAGGCAATCATCCCAGCCGTTTGCCATAAACCGGTATACACAACTTCGGCTCCGGCATTCTTCAGGGCTTCACATAATACTATTACCCCCCTTTCGTGGATATCCATCCCTGGTTTGGCAACTAAAACCTTTACCTTTTTTTCAATCATGCTTTACCTCCCAGAAAGGATTCTTAATCATTTTAAAGGGATCGTAAGGTAGACCGTAGGCTTCCCGGATTATTCCTATGATCTCGCTCATAGTTGCCCTGGCTTTTACGGCTTCGATGGTAGAAGGCATCAGGTTTTTTCTTTTTTTGCTTCTTCCTGAACGTATTTAAGGCTTTCTTTAACCTCTTGAATGTTGCGGGATTCTTTGAACTTCCTGAAAATGTCAACCAGGTCATTTTCTGCAGAGTCATCCAGCCAGGCATCCCGGCTGATTGGTATGGGCACTTCTTGTTCCCTGGGGATGGCAAGCTCATTGACCCCTACCAAGATTCTTTTATCGTTCATTGATGACTCACCTCTTCTGAAGAAGTTCTTAAATAAAAATTTTCACACTCCACACCTTTCGGATAATGTCTCCTTCGGTTGGTCAATAGGAACAGACGCCTCTCGCTAACACGGGCATTGAAAACGGTTATGGTTTGATCCATCCTGTCAAGGGTGTAAATCTTATATTCTTCACATCCGCCTTATAGAGCCTGCAGTATTCACCGGCTTTATGTTGTGTAGGGCTATAAGTGATGGGGGCACAGATGTCTCCACTATCAAAGTCTCTGATGCCCTCAACTGCATCTGTCAGAGTTTCGTTATTCAATGCTGTCTTGCCTGCCCTCTTCATGGCCTCCGCCAGGATCATACTGGTAACCCACCCCTGAATATAGAGTCTGTTACGTGATTTTACAGGGTCATATTTCAAGGTAATCTCTCTTAATTTATCCATACCTGGACTCTTGTGGTACCATGGGTTAAAGGAATGGATGCCGATATAACCTTCTGCAGCCTTACCACCCAGCTTTATAATCTCCTCATCACATGAATAGAATGTCCCAAAGAATGTAGGAGAAAACTTGAATTTCAGCGCACTCCTCACTACCACTGCAGTGGGTCCTATACCCATATGTAGGATTACATAATCCACTTTAGCCTTCCCTAAGCCAAGTACCTGGGAGGTTGCATCTATTGCCCCCGGGTCTATGATCTCCACATGTGGGGGGGGGGGCAGTTTATAGGCGTTTGCCCTCTCCTTTAGCGCAGCTATAGCAACCTTCCCATATTCGACATCCATAGTAACTATGCCTATTCTTGCATCCCTGGCCTTTAAATCTTCCACTATATACTTGGTCAAGATACTGATTTCATCCTCATAGGTAGCTGCGGGGATGAAAAGGTAGCGTTGCACAGGCTTAACATTGGACTCACCAAGACTGACGGTAAAGCTGGGCATCTTCTCCTTCTCAATCTGTGACCACAGGGCCTTGGTCTGACCGGTTCCTGTATATCCAACGATCGCAAGGACTTTATCCCTGTATACCAGTTTTTTGAAGGCCGCCACAGATAGCGGTATCGTATAACGACTGTCCTCTGCTATTACCTTTATCTTTCTGCCATGAATTCCTCCCTCGTCATTTATATGTCTAAAGTAAACCCTAACCCCACCGGTGTATCCCTCCGGGCCTGTATCTGCAGCAAATGGACCCGTCATATCAAGTATTGCACCGATCTTTATGGTATCATCCGTAACCCCTCTTACCTCTTTAGCATGGATAGGGGAATACAATAGAATTACCATAATTGAACTCAGCAACACCATAACTGAAAAGATAGATTTGGTTCTCATGAACTTGTTCCTCCCTTTTAAAGATTTAAATACTGTTTATGGAGGCATCCCTAGCTACCCTTTTATTTTGACACTACCTCCTTCAGAAAATGAGTTGGTTTGCTGGAGATCATGGACATCTTCTCTCAAAAAACCGCTGGATAAAGAGACTCAAGATGACCTACAAGCAAAAGCCCCACTGAGAATATGTGGTATTCCACCATCTGTCGTACAAGATCGGGGTCCCTTTTATCAAATGCCTGTATAATCTCCTTATGCTGCGAGATAGCTTGTTCCATCATGCCAGGAATTGAAACCAGGATATACCAGTATCGATCGACCTGGTTTATCTGTTGCTTAATAAGTTTTGTTAATCTGGGAGCATAACAGCATCTCAGATAAACCGAATGTAATTCCCTATTTGTCAAAAACCATTTTCGTCTATTTGCCTGTAGCTCTTTGGTTTCCATTTTAGCCTCTGTTGTCTTGATCTTATCCAGTTCGGATTGGCCTAAATTCTCTACTGCCAAAGAAGCTGCCATTCCCTCCAGGGCTGCACAAATTCTGTATATCTCTTTGATGTCGTTGCTAGAATAAGTCACTACCGTAGCCCCTTTGTTCGGGACTACCTTTATTAATCCTTCTGCCTGTAATTGCCGAATGGCTTCCCTTAAGGGGGTTCGGCCAACCTGCATCTTTTCTGCCAATTCTGATTCTATCAGTCTTATACCAGGAGGAAGCTGACCAGAATAGATAGCCTCCCTGAGCAATTTGACTATACCTTCTCTTGAAGGTTTCTCTGAGTTAGATTTAAGCAAAACCCGGGTGTCATCCATAGATTATAATTTCCTCTCTCAATTAAATACTAACCAAATTATATAAAATACTATATATATTTGTATACAATCTTTGGTGATCTTGTCAACAAAAAAATAAACTAACAAGCTGCGTTTCCTTCAACCCGTACCATCGGCTCATCTCGGAATAGGGAGATGGATGGATTCTTGAAATTTCCGCATGACCCTGCATCCGTCTGATTTTTCCCTTGATCTTAAGACTTATGTATGACATATATGACATGTTGTAACAGACAGTTCTTCCTGAGCTCTTAGTGATGCCACTAAGACAGTAAATCCTATAGTGTTTCTCCTTTAAAATTTCTAACTCCACTCAACACTGCGGTTCTTCTGCTAATTCCTACTCTGATTTTCCACTAACAGGTTAGAGATTTATAGGGAGCTTTGAAAAAGTGGTTGTGATAACCGAAAATTGACCAGAAGAAGGGGGTAG
>PFIF01000172.1 GCA_002782605.1 Deltaproteobacteria bacterium CG_4_8_14_3_um_filter_43_13
TGGTTAGGGAATTAATAAGTATGAAGAGGCTGCTTATAGTAGATGATGAGCTAGGTACCAGGGAATCCTTGAAGATGATCTTCGACAAGGAATACGACATTATAACAGCTACCACCGGAGAGGAAGCCCTTGGGATAATTGAGAGACTTAGACCTAACTTGGTTCTTCTAGATATAATTATGCCTGGGATGGACGGGCTGGCTGTATTGGAGAGAATTAACGAAATAGATAAGGATATAATTGTAATAATGATAACAGCTACAAAAACGGTTAAAACTGCCGTTCATGCCATGAAATTAGGAGCATATGATTATATAACCAAGCCTTTTGACCTTGATGAAATAAGATTGATTATTAAAAAGGCCCTCTCAACTCAGGATTTAAGGAATGAGGTGAAGATACTGAGGTCTGAGATAGATAAGGGTTATAGCTTTGGGAATATTGTTGGTAAAACAGGGATTATGAGAGAAATTTTCGATACAATCAAGCAGATTGCTGACAGTAAAACCACAGTGTTAATTGAAGGAGAAAGTGGGACAGGGAAGGAAGTGGTAGCAAAGGCTATCCACTTTAATAGTAATAGGAAAGGGAAGCCATTCATTGTTATTGACAACTGTGAACCTGACAACCTGAATAGTTACTTTGTATTTAAACCTATCTGCGTTCATCTGTGTGAATCTGTGGCTGAATAGTTCCGAGAGAAAAAAGCTATGCTTAAATCTTATAAACACTACCAGGATATGCTGGGTATTTTACTCGAGGGTTGCCAGATTATCGGCTTTGACTGGCGTTATCTGTATCTGAACGACGTCGCAGTCAGACACAGCCGCAAGACTAAAAAAGAGTTGCTGGGCCGCACCATGATGGAGATGTACCCTGGCATTGAGGATACGGAAATGTTTGCGAAGCTAAGAGATTGCATGGAAAAACGTACCCCCCACCGGATAGAAAATGAATTTACCTTTCCTGACGGGAGCAAAGGCTGGTTTGATCTCATCATGGAGCCAGTACCCGAGGGTGTATTAATACTCTCATGGGACATCACCGAGCACAAGCAAATTGAGAGACTGTTCTTGGAGATAATCAATAGTTCACCTGTTGGCATATATATAATCCAGGACAGAGGGTTTAGACTTGTGAACACTGCCTTCCAGAAAAGTGTAGGCTACACTGAGAGTGAACTGTTAGATATAGATCCTTTCGACATTGTCCATCCTGAGGATAGGGAAATGGTTAGGGAAGATGCGGTGAAGATGTTGAAAGGGGAGCGCGTTTCTCCGTATCAATACAGATACCTGTGTAAAAGCGGCGAGAGTAGATGGGTTGCTGAGCAACTCACATCCATCCAGTTCCAGGGCAAGAGAGCCACTTTAGGAAATTTTATGGATGTTACGGAGCATAAGCTGGCTGAGGAAAAACTGGGACAAAGTTATGAAAGGTTACAAAAAGCTATGGATGGAACCATCCAGGCTATGGCTTCGATAGTTGAAATAAGGGACCCTTATACATCTGGACATCAGCAACGGGTGGCTAGGCTTGCCTCGGCTATAGCTGAAGAGATGGGGCTTCCAAAAGAACAGATTGAAATAATCCGTATATCTGGGATTCTTCATGACATCGGCAAAATATATATTCCGGCCGAAATCATGAGTAAGCCTGGTAAATTGAGCGATTCTGAGATGAATATGATCAAAGCTCATCCTCAGGTCGGTCGTGACATATTGAAAACATTGGAATTGCCCTGGCTTATTTGCCCAATGGTACTTCAACACCACGAAAGGATGGATGGCTCTGGCTATCCCAAAGGTCTGTCAGGCGAAAGTATTACATTGGAAGCGAGGATCCTGGCTGTGGCTGATGTTGTCGAAGCAATGGCATCCCATCGACCCTATAGACCGGCTCTAGGTATAGAGAAGGCATTAGAGGAGATATCACAGAAGAGAGGTTTGCTTTATGATTCTCGAGTGGTAGATGCTTGCATTAAGCTTTTTAGCGAGAAGAAGTTTGACCTATAATTTTCCTACGGAGGTTTTGGTGTGAAGGAGGAAGCAAGCGTTTTAATAGTGGATGATGAGTTGGGACCCCGGGAATCTCTAAGGATGATCCTAAAGCCCATTTCTAATGTATACACTGCTGAAAACGGAGAGAAGGCCCTGGAATTTATAAGACAAGAGCCTGTAAATTTGGTGACATTAGATCTCAAGATGCCAGGGATTCCTGGTATAGAAGTGTTAAAGGAGATAAAAGGTTATAACCCTGACATCGAGGTAATTGTCCTTACAGGTTATGGAAGCCTGAATACAGCGGTAGAAGCCTTGAGATATGGTGCCTTAGACTACATCGATAAACCCTTTAATATACCTCAAGTTGAGGAAGCTGTAAAAAAGGGGTTTAAAAGATACAAAATTAATATCCTGAGCCGTATGCTGACTCAAACGTTAAATATCTCAAAGGAGGAAATACAAGGGGTTATAAAAATGGGGCATACACAACTGGAAATGCAACTCCTATACGCTGAAAAGCTGACAGTTTTAGGCCAATTAACCCCTAAGATTGCCCATGAGATTAACAACCATCTACAGATTATATATGGAATGGCCCAACACGGTTTGATGGAAACGAAAGAAAGAGGAGAGGTATTCAATAAGTATTTTGAGAGCATTTTTACAGAGGCTGAAAAAATAGACCATATTGCGCAACAACTGATGAAATATGGGAGACCACCCGAACACAAGGAAGATAGGATAAATATCCAGAAAATCCTGGATCATTCTCTTAATTTATTAAGGGATTTTGGAGAGACTAAAAGATTCCATGTCCACAGGTTTTGTCGGGAGGCTTTGCCCTTAATTAGAGGAGACAAATTTCAATTAGAGCAGGTTTTTATAAACATAATCATAAATGCCTCCCATGCTATGGAGAAGACAACAAATAAGAAATTAATTGTTGAAACAGGCATTAGCTCAGATAGACACTCTATTGAGGTGACTGTTTCTGATACAGGATGTGGAATAAAAGAAGAAAATATGGAAAGGATATTTTCCCCCTTTTTTACAACAAAAGAAGCGGAAAAAGGTAAAGGGCTTGGGCTGTCTATTGTTAAAACTTTTGTAGAGAAACATCAAGGGCGTATCGAGGTAAAGAGTAAATTAGATAAGGGTACAAGCTTTAAGGTTATTCTG
>PFIF01000069.1 GCA_002782605.1 Deltaproteobacteria bacterium CG_4_8_14_3_um_filter_43_13
CAGAGGATGAGACCTCCGGGTCTCACTGAAGCGCCTAAGCAGGATTTCATCAGAGCACTCCAGGAATATTGTTTCCATTAGATAGCCTTCCTTTTTCAGCTCTTCAAAGATTCGGGGGTATTCCTTTAGAAAACCTCTCTCCCTAACATCCATTACAAAGGCTACCTTGGAGATTTCTCCTGGAGTTTGAAGGCGCAACTCTAAGAATTTTGGAAGTAGAATAACTGGCAGGTTGTCTACACAGAAAAATCCGATATCCTCTAAAGCCTTTATTGCTGTGCTCTTCCCTGAGCCTGAAAGACCAGTTATAATAACAAACCGTATGTTCTTCATTTGGCTTGATGGACCCGTAAAAAGTCAAAATTGGGATGGCAAAGTAAAAAGCTTCAGATGCAAGGCGCGCAAATCCTGAGGAGTGAGGTGTACTTAGGGGTACGCTGCAACGACGAAGTATGCAGCGCCTGTCTGCGTGCAGGAGGGCACAGGCAGGCAACGCCGCCGATGGACTTTTTAGGATGCCATCTAATTTGAAGGTGAGACCTAACCTTATCACACATCATTGAGAATTCTCATCCCTCTCAATAATAGTTTTAAAGAGGTCATCTTTTAATTTAGCTTCCATTAAGTCTTGTTTGAAAGAACTGTCTTTCAACAGACGTGAGATTCTGGCCAATGCTTTCAAGTGGATACCCGCAGAATTTTCAGGTGCAACCAGTAAAAAAAAGAGGTGGGTTGGTTTCCCATCCATGGAGTCGAAATCGACTCCGTCTATACTTTTCCCAAAAGAGGCTAACAGGGCACCAATGTTTTTGAGTTTTCCATGAGGTATGGCTATGCCATCTCCAATACCTGTACTTCCTAATTGTTCTCTTTCTAAGAGAACCTCTATGAGTTCTTCTTTATTTATCAGTTTGTTTTGTTTGACAATAACACTAACAAGTTCCTCCAAAACCTCCTTCTTGTTTTTAGAGGTTAACTCAGGAATTATTAAATCTCCGCTTAAAATATCAGCAATCTTCATCAGATTCCCCTTCGGACACGCTTGTGTTAATACTCAGGCTCAATTAAACCATAATTCCCGTCTCTTCTCCGATAGATCACATTTACCTTTTCTGAGGAAGCATTGGTAAAGACCCAAAAATCATAATTCGACGATTCTAATTGCATTGCTGCCTCTTCTACAAACATAGGCTTTATGGATAGGTTTTCGCTCCTTATAACCTTTGGTTCCCCTCCCCCTTCAAGACTGTCTGCTGTTAACACATTGATTCTACCCGATAAATCCCCTAAATCAGAATTTATAGTTTTATGTTTCTTCAACCTTTCTTTATACTTACGAAGCTGTCTTTCAATTTTATCCATAACCAGATCGATTGAAGAATACATATTGTCTGTTTCTTCTTTACCCTTTATTACTATCCTGTTAGCGACAAGGCTGATGTCTGCTATATTCCTGTGTTTTTCTACTGATAGGACAACATTTGCTTCAATGGGTCTGTCGATGTATTTCTTTACTCTAGCCACTTTTTCTTCAACATATTTCTTAAAGTCCTCAACAGCATCCATATGTCGAAAGGTTACAGTTATCTGCATTTCTCTCTCCTCCTGCTAAAAAACCCTTTTTCTTTTTGACGAAGGTAAAATATTTAACATCTCACGGTATTTAGTTACTGTTCTCCGTGCAATATTTATTTTTAATTCCTTCAGGATATTAACAATTTTCTGGTCACTATAAGGTTTCTTGGGGTTTTCATTAAGAATAATCTGTTTGATCTTATCTTTGACGCTCTCAGAGGCTATACTTTCTCCTCTTGAATAGTCGATTCCGCTGTTAAAAAAGTATTTCAGCTCAAAGATTCCCTGAGGGGTATGTACATATTTATTTGTTGTGACCCGGCTAATAGTTGATTCATGCATACCAATATCCTCAGCTACGTCTCTAAGTACCAGAGGTTTCAGATGCCCTGTATTTTTCTCAAAGAAATCCTGCTGAAATTTAATAATGCTTTTCATAACCTTATGTATGGTTCTCTGTCTCTGATGGATACTCTTTATCAACCATACCGCAGAACGGATCTTTTCTTGTATGTATTCCTTTGTTATTTTTGATGTTAGGTCTCCCCGAGAGAGGGCATTGCGATAAAAGGAACTTATCCTCAATTTGGGCATACCGTCTTCATTCAGGACTATAAAAAATTCATTTCCCACATTGTAGACATATATATCAGGGGTAATGTATTGGGCTTCCTCCTCATTGAAATGTCTGCCAGGATTGGGACCCAATTCACAGATTAACCTTGCGGCCTCCACAACCTTTTCCAAAGGGACCCCCAATTTTTTAGCGATTATTTGAAGTCTTTTATTTTCCAAATCAGGCATATGATTGGCTAGAATTTCTTCTACAATAGGACTATCTCCAAGACGGTGTTTTGCTTGAATAAGTAAACACTCTTTCAGGTCTCTGGCTCCAACACCTAGAGGGTCAAATTCTTGAATCTGCCTCAAGACATTCTCAACCACGGCTTCATCTGTCCCGCTGGTCTCAGCAATATCGGCTAAACTAACCCGAAGATAACCATCATCATCTATATTACCAATGATCAGGCTGCCTATTAAATCTTCTGTTTCGGTAAAACTTGAGAGACGGAGCTGCAACGTTAGATGATCATAGAGGGTCATTTTTTTCGTTAGTCTATTCTCTAATGAAAGGTTCTCATCGTCTTCAATGCCGGAACCAGAACCATCCGGAGTAAAACCACCTGCATAATTTTCCCACTTAATACCCATGTTTGTGTCTTGATTGTCAAATGTTACTTCGTTTGTCTTGTCGGGTTCAAGTTCTCTTACCTCGTCACTTTTGTTGGAATTGTTTCCATTAGAAAAATCTTGAACCTCTTCCAGGACTGGATTCTCTACGATCTCCTTTTGAATAAGATCACTCAGTTCTAATCTTGAGAGCTGCAACAGTTTTATTGACTGCTGCAGCTGCGGTGTCATAATTGTCTGCTGGGCCAGTTTTAAGGTCTGTTTAATCTCTAAAGCCATAATATATCCAGTCTAAAAACTTAGTAACTACTCAGGCACAAAGTGGCAAAGGTACATAGGCACAAAGCAGATCAGGGTCGTTTCGTTG
>PFIF01000222.1 GCA_002782605.1 Deltaproteobacteria bacterium CG_4_8_14_3_um_filter_43_13
ATTTCTAAACAATATCAAAACCCTAAATTCAAATGTTCCAAACATTTTGGTCATTCGAATTTTGGATTTGTTTAGGATTTAGATATTAGAATTTAGAGTTTGATTTATGTCAACTTATTTATGACTTTCACTATAGTTCACGCTGAATTTTAAAAACCGTTCATAGTTCACGGTTCTCAGTTTACGGTTTACGGTTTACGATAATCACAACAGCAGGCTTAAGCCCGCTGTTATATAAAGCTTGGAGCATCTTTACCAACTGTTAACTGTAAACTGTGAACGGATACATCCTCTCTAACCGCGATCGTTGCCATATAACGTCACACAGGATACAGAAGGATGTCCTCCAAGGGTATGCGCCAATCCAATTTCAGCATTTTTAACCTGGCGTTTATCCCCTTTCCCCTGTAACTGTTTGTATATCTCATAGCTCATCCTCAAGCCGCTTGCCCCAACAGGATGACCAAAACACTTGAGCCCACCATCAGTATTGACAGGAAGCTCCCCATCAAGAGCAAAAGTTCCGGCATCGACATCCTCTCTTGCCTTCCCTTTGGGACTGAAACCCAGATCTTCATAAATAATAAGCTCAGTAATAGTGAAACAATCATGGACCACAGCAAGGTCTATTTCTTTGCGGGGGTTTTTAATGCCTGCCTGCTCGTATGCCTGTCTGGCAGCTCTTTGAGTCACTTCGAAACCTGTCCAGTCAAACCCTGGCTGAAAATGAGGCATCATGCTATTCTGAGAAAGCCCTATCCCTTTTATATAGATAGGATCATCCCTGAACTTTTTAGCCAAGTCAGCCCTGGTTATGATTGCCACTGCTGCCCCATCGCTGTTACCACAGCAATCAAACAATCCAAGAGGCCAGGCAATAATAGGAGCTTTTACGGCTTGCTCCAAGGTAATCTCCTTTTGAAAATGGGCCTTTGGATGCATACTCCCGTTTTTGTGATTCTTGACTGCGATCTTGGCTATAGTCTCTTTGCCTTCCTCTGGACTTAAACCATAGGTATGAAAATATCTGGTAGCGATAAAGGCAAAAGTACTGGGAGCGGTTCTCCGCATCTCCATTACAGGATGCATCCCCCGTCCAATCCCCAATCCTGGAAAACCTGTATCTTTGAGTTTCTCAAAACCAACGGCAAGGGCAATATCATACATGCCGCATGCCACAGCAAAGGAGGCATTCCTCAGGGCTTCATGTCCGGTGGCACACCAGTTTTCCACCCTTGTTATGGGTATCCCCTGAAGTTTGAGGGGTTCGGCCAAAGCAAGCCCTCCCATTCCTATCCAATGGGCACCAACCGTTCCAAGCCAGGCAGCCTGAATATCCTTAGGATCGATACCCGCATCCTCATATGCCTCATAGGCCGCCTCTATTATCATATCTTCAGGGCCTTTATCCCAGTTTTCACCAAACTTACAACACCCCATCCCGATTATGGCGATCTTATCCTTAATACTTTCCATTTCATCTCCTCCTTATCTTGCCGGCCTACACTTCCAGAAATAGTTATAAAAACCCCCTTCTCTGTGAAATCTTCTGAAAGTCATCTCGACAGGCAAACCTACCTTAACCTCTTTGGGATTACAGTCGGTCATCAGACAATAGATTCTTGCCCCTCCCTCCTCTGACTCAACAATTGTCTGAACTGTTGGAGGATCTACACCACCAGCAAGATTATCCAAAGAATAGGTAAACACCTTGCCCTTCTTATCAGAAAGTCTCACCTCTTCAAACTCATCCCGAGAATGACACCCAAAACACACCCTCTGAATCGGGAAAGAAACAAGTCCACAGTGCTTGCATTTGCTCCCGTGGCAACTTAAGACCCACTTTTGGGTCCTCCACATTACCGATGCTGAAGGGAAAAGCCTTATGAACTCCTCTGGTAGAGAAACAAGCTGCCGATAAGCAAGGTATTTTTGGTAACTAGGCAACATCATCTTCAATCCCACACTCTTTTTGACCCCCTGCTTGTTTTTTACTCCTTCGATGGCATCCGTTATCTGTAATATAAAAACATCGCTTCCATCTCCATAGCTAGCCAGAAGAATCTTATCACCTGCTTTTGCCTCTTCCAGGGCTGAAACCAGAAGAACCAAAGGCTGTGCAGTCCCAACATTTCCAACGGTCGTAATCAAAGGATCCTGCAGCTGGGTCTTGGGATCAAAACCCAGGCTCTTTGCCAAATCCACATGACTCCTGGCATCAGGACTGTATAACACCACCTTGGCAAAATCCTTCGGCGTCAACCCACTTTTCTTCATAATCCCGGAGATTGCCGCCTTCATATTCTTTGTGTAGCCATTAACCATTACCCAACGATCTTCCCATGAACGGACAAAAGTATCCTGATCTGTTCTCCAAACATCGGTAATATCATCCGACACGGAGTAAACATCTTCTATAGTGGCTATAACATCTGAATCTCCTAGAAGAATGGCTGCAGCACCATCTCCAAAGGTCTGCTCATCAACAGAACGAGGAGTCCCAAGCCTGCAGTCAGCAGCAGTTACCATAATACTCTTTGCTTCACCACTTTTGATGGTATTGAGTGCCGCTCTCACCGCAGAAGTCCCTGCCCGAAGAGAGTTGGCAAAATCACTCGTCCAGATTTCCTTATTTAAATCGGCAACGGTAGCCACTATAGACGAGCATGCCTTCTCCTTATACGGTGAAGTCGTTGAGGCAAAGAACAACCCCTCAACCCCTTGACGATCTTCTCCATTTATGCAGTCTAAAGCAGCCTCTACGGCCATACTCAGGCTATCCTCATCATAATTGGCAACGCTCCTTTCGCCACCTATGGAACGGGTACCCCATGCATTACCGATTATATCTCTATTCATTCTAGAGATGGGTATATATGCACCGTATGATTTGATTCCAACCATAATTACCTCCTTAATCTAAAAGACGTATTGTCAAAAGTTTTTTATCTTTTAGGCAAAAAACCTTTTATTCCCAACATATTACTTGAAATAGGCTTGCCTCCTCCTATAAGATAGGGTTAAAAGTAGTTTGGAGACCACCCGGAGGGCCAATATGTCCAAAATATCACGTTTCATCATCTGGATATGTTCTAAGT
>PFIF01000113.1:0-736 GCA_002782605.1 Deltaproteobacteria bacterium CG_4_8_14_3_um_filter_43_13
AAACGCAACGGCAGGCGCCTGAAACCCAGCCGGCCCCCTTGCGGGGGCCGGTTTTTTTTATGGTGTGTTGGGACGTTCCATTAACTCAAAAGTGATTTTATTTTAATCAATTCTACTCTCCTGTTTTTTTTGGGGATAGTCACTCATGGGCCTTCGGCCCACCCGCAAATCATGAAAAGATATGGTGGCACAGGTTTTCAACCTGTGCTGAGGAACTTTTCAAGGCAGGAACCGATTTGAATCTAGGAGAGGAGGTTAGGAGCTAAAGGTATGAATCTTCACTATACCCCACATGGTATGTTTTCCTTGACTTGTGGGGTATATACCCCACAAGCTTGCTTTTTTATAGGTTGTGGGGTATAATATATATCAGAGAGAGTCGATCCATGGTTATCGAACAGGTTTGGGAAGAAAGTCGGGACTATTACCTCAACTATCAAAAAAGGCTTATCGGAGAGTTGCTGATTTCTCCGGTGGGGTCGATTAAGCGCCGAAAAAGCTGGGGGGGTTGGTTCTTATACCTGCATAAACGGAAAGGGCAAGGATTTGAAGATGTTTATCTCGGCGGCGAAAGCGATCCATCCGTAAAAAAGATCGCTGAAAAGATTGAAAATCGGCAAAGATTGATCCGTGAATTACGCTCCACCAAAAACGCCTTAAAACTTTTGAAAGCTAATAAAATGTCTCGAGCATTGAAAGATTTTACGGACCCCCTTCGGAAGCTTCTTGCAGCAAT
>PFIF01000113.1:757-2513 GCA_002782605.1 Deltaproteobacteria bacterium CG_4_8_14_3_um_filter_43_13
GGCTGGCATTGAGCTTGTCGGCAGCTATTGTTTTAAAGTCTATCAAAGTCATTTTGGGGTTGAATGGTTTCCTTTACGTACCATAGATATCGACTTCGCTGTCCCGATCCCTTATAAAGGACCACCTACAGATTTGGAAGCCGTGCTCAAGGAACTTGGTTTCAGACAGGAATTTTGCACCGACGGTACTATTTATTTTGAAGGCAATGGGCTTAAGATAGAATTTCTACAACCGAGAAAAGGCATTGGCACCAAAGGGCGATTACCTGAAGTCAAAGAATTATCTACGGTTCCAATACCGCTACCTTATCTTAATATACTCCTCGACAATAAACTGGAAGTTTCATTGAGAGATATCGGGCGCATCGCCTTACCATCTATGCCCGCCTTTACTTTGCATAAACTCTTGATTGCTCCTCTTTCTGAAAGAAAAGCAAAACGGGAAAAGGACTATATCCAGGTCTGCGCCGTGGCGAAAAAAATCTTTACTGATAGCAATTTAATTGATGAGGTTCACAGAATCTTCGTGAATATGCCGCAAAGTTGGCGCAAAAAAATCAGTGATTCGGTTCAAATTCTGCCGGATTTTGTGGGAGATTGTAACGTCGATTTTTCGATACTACTATCAAACCAAAAGTAAATTTGATGTGACCTTACTTTTTCCCCCTTCGGGGGACCCCATACACCAACATGGCCCATAGCGTCTACCGCACCATGGCCATGCTCCACGCCCGCATGTCGGGCCGGGGCTTCTAACCGGGGCATCCGGTACCCCGGAGTGCATTATAGGATTTTTATTTAGCTGCAATTTTGATAAGATATCCATAAGTCAAGAAAAAACCTAAGGAGTTGAACATGGTAGATATGAACATGCGGGTGGTGGAGCCCCGGAAGCTGACTACGGAGAGCCGCTTCAAGTTCCGGTGTCACCCGGGGGTGGCGTGCTTCACCGAGTGCTGCGGCAAGACCACCATCATCCTCACCCCCTATGACATCCTGCGCCTGAAAACCCGCCTGAATATGAAGGCGGCTGACTTTCTGGCCCAATATACCCGGATGGAACTCCATGACAAGTCGGGTCTGCCCATGGTGATCATGGATATGCCCCGGTTCGAGAACCGCTGCCCCTTTGTCAGGCCGGTCACCGGCTGCACGGTCTATAGCGACCGCCCGGCCACCTGCCGCTACTATCCCATCGGCCAGGGCACCCTCATCACCGAAGAGGGCCTGGATGAATTCTATTTCTACGTCCGGGAGGAGCACTGCCGCGGTTACGAAGAGCAGGACGAGTGGACCGTAGCCACCTGGCGGCAAGACCAGGGCGTGGACCGGTACGACGAGATGAACCGGGACTGGAAGCTCATGATGCTGCGCCGGGCCGAAAATGGCGGGCCGTTTACGGATGACCGGGGCAACCGGCTCTTCGCCATGGTGATGTACGACCTGGACCAGTTCCGGAACTTCGTCTTCAAGAGCCGCTTCTTGAACACCTTCCACGTGGACGACGACGTCAAGGAGAGGATCTGGGACGATGACGAGGAGCTCTTAAAGTTCGGGTATCAATACCTCAAGAGTGCCTTGAAGATCGAGGACACCCTGGAGGTGAAACAGCCTCTGGGTCCGGGCCCCGGGGCCACCACCATGACGTTCTGAGCGCCGCCGGGAGGACCGGCGGCTCGTGCCTTGGCCCTCCCTTAAACCCTGCGTCCGGCTGAGCTGATCATCTCGCCGGGGACCTGACCAGGAGGCAACGTGA
>PFIF01000113.1:2623-3122 GCA_002782605.1 Deltaproteobacteria bacterium CG_4_8_14_3_um_filter_43_13
CGGGTGGCCCAATACCTTCAGGAGCATGGCTTTCGCATTGTGCCGGTCAATCCCGGCTGCCAGGAGATTTTGGGGGAAAGGTGTTACGCCGGTCTCAAGGACATCCCCTTCCCGGTGGAAATCGTCGACATCTTCCGCAACGTGGAGGCAATCCCCACGATCGTGGCTGAGGCCATCGCCGTGGGGGCCAAAGTGGTGTGGATGCAGCTGGGTCTGGAAGAACCGCACTCGGCCCGCCAAGCCAAACAGGCCGGCCTCCAGGTGGTTATGGACCGCTGCCTGAAAATCGAACATGGCCAGCGCCTTCTTTAAGCGAGAAAAAATCCGGGTGGGGCGCCTACCTCTTTGCTGTTAAGGAGATGGACCGCATGGAAATTACCCTGTTCAATAAAAATGGCAAGCCCGTAGCCTATATCGCGGCTGACGGGGAGACCATCTATCTGTGGGACGGCCGCCCCGTGGCCTACGTGTCAGAGGACAAGGTGTATGACTGGAACGG
>PFIF01000161.1:0-1429 GCA_002782605.1 Deltaproteobacteria bacterium CG_4_8_14_3_um_filter_43_13
AACTGTAAACTGTTAACCGTAAACCGTATTTTTAGTGCCTTTGCCACTTTGTGCCTGAGTAGTTACAAGTAAACTTTCACTAATTACATGGTTCAAAAATTTGAATTTATTGTTCCTGATAGTGATGGGATAAAAAGGGTGGACATCTTTCTTTCAGAACAAAACCTACCAGTTTCTCGCTCTCAGATAAAGAGATTAATAGATACCAAACTCATCAAAGTAAATGACATATACACTAAAGCCAGCTTCAAGGTAACAAAGGGTGATTTAGTAGAGGTAGCCATCCCGGAGCCTGTACCGGCGGATCCTAGCCCGGAGAATATCCCCCTGGATATTCTCTATGAAGATAGTTTTATCATCCTGGTAAATAAACCTGCTGGTTTGGTTGTCCATCCTGCTTCCGGCAACTATTCTCACACTTTAGTCAATGCGCTTCTGTATTACAGTCATGATCTCTCAGGGATAGGAGGGGTAATCCGGCCTGGTATAGTGCATCGTCTTGACAAAAATACTTCAGGTGTCCTGGTAGCAGCCAAGAGTGATTTTGCCCATCAATCATTGGCAAGCCAGTTTGAGAAACATTCTATAACAAGAAAATACACTGGCATTGCTTATGGTACATTTAAGAATGAAAAAGGTACCATTGCTTCCCTCATTGGCAGACATCCTGTAGATAGAAAGAAGATGTCAACTAAAGCCAGAAGAGGAAAGAAGGCGGTGACCCACTGGAGAGTGATCGAGCAGTTCGATGAGATTGCTTTATTAGAGATAAACTTAGAGACGGGAAGAACTCACCAGATAAGGGTTCACTTAGCGGATATCCAACATCCTATAATAGGGGATCCAGTCTATTGCAGCAATAAAAAGCTGTTGACAATAAAAAATGATAGGCTTAGAAGTAGGCTGAAAAGCCTGAATAGACAGGCCTTACATGCTAGTCTCTTGGGGTTTAACCACCCCAAAACTGGGGAGTATATGGAGTTCTCTGCACCTCTTCCGGAAGATCTAAAAGATATATTGGATTCTCAAAGACTGATATAGCCGAGATAAGGTAGACCAATGCAAGAAGTGTCAATATCAAGAGAAAGATAGTATAGAGTATAAATTTGTGGATAAAATTACATCACGTTTCCACGATGAAATAATCAAGATTTTTTTCTTTGGTTGAAGAGCAAAGAGTATCTCACAGCCAGAGTCAGACTATGATTTCCTCATAATTCTCCAGGAAAAGGACAGAAAGACGGTAGATGGGATATATGATGTGGTCACGTATTTCCTGATCAAATATGGTGTAGATATATCTCTAAAGATTTACAGAGACAACAAATTTAAAGAGATGGCCTCTATCCTTACACCTTTTATGGCATCAGTTTTGAAAACAGGCAAGGAGGTATGGAGCCGTATATAATAGAATTGATTATAGCTCAGA
>PFIF01000161.1:1528-3116 GCA_002782605.1 Deltaproteobacteria bacterium CG_4_8_14_3_um_filter_43_13
GAAGAGTGGTTATTACAGGCTTAGGTGTGATTGCTTCTAATGGGATTGGAAAGGAGGCGTTCTGGGATGCATTGGTTAATGGAAGATCGGGGATCGGTAGAATAACCAGATTTGATGCCTCAACTTATCCATCTCAGATAGCTGGAGAGGTTAATGGATTTGATCCGACTGATTATATGAGTCCTAAAACAGCCAAGAGAATTGATAGATTCTCCCAATTTGGGGTAGCTGCTGTGTCAATGGCGGTAGAGGATGCAAGATTAAAGATTGAAGAGGAGGACCCTGATAGGATTGGGGTGATTGTTGGTTCATCAGTTGGGGGTATGCCTGATGCAGAAACTCAACATACTATTTTTATGGAAAAAGGGTTAAGAAGGGTTTCTCCACTCCTCGGCACAAGACTTTTCCCAGGATCAATCTCTAACCTTATAGCTATCGAATTGGGTGTACATGGATTTGGTGCAACCATCTCTAGTGGATGTGCAACCGGTGTTGACGCTATCGGTTATGCTTTTGAAGCCATCTCAATGGGTAAAGCTGACCTTATTATAACCGGCGCGGCTGAAACTCCTCTTGCACCACTGACTTTTGGTTCCCTTTGTTTAACTGGTGTTATGTCAACAAAAAATGATACGCCAATAAAGGTTCCTTGCCCATTTGACAAAAAAAGAGACGGGATTGTACTTGGAGAAGGGGCAGGAATAGTAATCTTGGAAGAACTTGAGCATGCATTAGCCAGAGAAAGAACAATCTATGCTGAGGTTTTAGGATACGGAACAACCTATGATGGCTATCATATAACTCAACCAATGCCGACTGGAGAACATGCAAGCAAAGCTATTAAATTAGCTTTGAAAGAAGCTGATCTGAGACCAGAAGATATAGATTATATTAATGCTCATGGCTGTGGAACACCCTTAAGTGATCAAATTGAGACTCTTGCTATTAAAAAGGTTTTTGGTGACCATGCGTACAAATTAAGTGTAAGTTCTATTGAACCAATGATTGGTCACCCTTTTGGAGCAGCAGCGGCAATTGAAATAATAGCGTGTGCCCTAGTTTTAAAAAACCAAATACTTCCTCCCACCATAAATTATGAAGATCCAGATCCAGAATGTGATCTCGATTATATCCCAAATAAAGCTCGAGAAGGTAACGTCCGTGTGTTAATATCGAATTCTTTAAGTTTTGGAGGTAAAAATTCTGTTTTAGTTCTTAAACAAGTCAACTGATTAGTTAAAGGTAAAACCCTATGGATTATCTTTCATTATCTTGCATGATAACTGCTATTTTGAGTTTAACTTTAGGGGCCTTTGTTTATTACAGAGGTAGAAAAAGTATTATAAATTTAAGCTTTGCTCTTATGAGTTTAAGCATTTTTGTATGGTCCTTCGGCGTATCAAGAGAGATTGTTGCTCAGAATATCCAAATAGGATTGTTTTGGAATCGTTTCCTGTACATTGGCGCAATCTCTATACCAGTTTTCTTCCTTCATTTTGTTCTTGTCGAGTAGACATCTTTTCAACCTCCTTTGTTGGTTGTTAATGCCCCTCACAGAACCGTGCTTGAGGTTTGCCCTCACACGGCT
>PFIF01000141.1 GCA_002782605.1 Deltaproteobacteria bacterium CG_4_8_14_3_um_filter_43_13
CGCTTCAGCATACATTTTTTGACCCATCTATGATCGTAAATCGTAAGTCGCGAGTCGTAAATAAAATAAATAAAAGGTATAACACCCATTCACGATTCACGATTCACGATTCACGATTTACGATTCACGATTTACGACTTCAGGTTTTTGACGATGTTTGCTCTCGGGGGACTTCTTCAAAGCTCTTGGCAGGTTGTGCAAAGATCTCAATGAGAGGACGATTGCGATGAAGATTATGGCAATGATTCCCACATATAATGAGGCGGGAAATATAGAGAGGTTAATACAAGAGGTGCTGGCTATATCCAATGATATTTCCGTGGTTGTGGTGGATGACGATTCTCCCGATGGAACAGGCAAGATTCTGGATCGGATGAGGGAAACAAACCCAAGGGTTCATGTTATTCACAGGATTGGCATAAGGGGTAGAGGAACGGCAGGTATAGAGGGGTTTCAGTATGCACTGAGGGAAGGGGCCGATTATGTCATTGAAATGGATGGGGATTTTTCCCATAAGCCGGTTTATATCCCCCTTATGCTAAAGGAGATGGATACCTATGATGTAGTTATCGGTTCCAGGCTTTTGGAAGGGGGAGGGGAATTTGGGAGAAATATTATGCGGACATGGGTAACCAAGCTGGCAAACATATATATAAGAATCATTCTAAACTTGAGGATAAAAGACTGCACCTCTGGATTCAGGGTTTTTCGGAGAGATGTTTTGGAGGCTATAGACCTCAATAGTATGATCTCCTCTGGGCCCTCTATCGTCCAGGAAGTTTTATACAAGGCATATAGAAAAGGGTTCGAAATTAAGGAAGTCCCAATTGTCTTTGAAGAAAGAATGAGTGGGGAGTCTACGTTTAATTTTAGAATAATGAGGGAAAGTCTATTGAAGATGTTTGTGCTTCGATTTAGGTGCTGGTAGTATGAAAAATATAAACAGATACAAAACTTACTTCCTTGTCTTCCTCTTTGGTGTAACACTGGTTAGACTTATATTTATAGGATTCTTAGACTTATCCCCGGACGAGGCTTATTATTGGGACTGGTCCCGTAATCTGGGTCTCAGTTATTATGACCATCCTCCTATGGTAGCTTATTTTATTTCTCTTTTTACCCTGCTCGGCCGTAATAGTGAATTCTTTACAAGGCTTAGCTGTGTTGTACTGATTTTTCTTATGACCATTATAGCATACAGATTGGGCAAAGACATTTTTGGAGATGAAAGAGCAGGGTTGCTATCAGCATTTCTGGTAAATATTGTGCCGGGACATGCAATAGGAGCCGTAATAGTTACCCCAGATACCCCACAGGGGTTCTTTTGGGTATTAGGCCTGTACTTCGTATATAAGGCGATATCCACCAGTAAGGAATTTTGGTGGTATCTTGTTGGGGTAGCTTTAGGCTTTGGGCTCTTAAGCAAATATACGATGCTTCTCTTTGTACCTTCTATATTTCTATTTTTACTATTGTCAAAAGACAATAGAAAGTGGTTGATGAGAAAAGAGCCGTACCTGGCATTGATTATTGGATTGGTTGTCTTTAGCCCGGTTATTATATGGAATTTTAAGCATGATTGGATATCCTTTAATTTTCAATTCACACATGGTTTTTCAAAGAAGGAAAACCCGGGAATGAAATACTTCCTGGATTATATTGGAGGACAAATGGGGATTGTCTCCCCTTTCGTCTTTATTGCATGGTTGTATACAATGGCAAAGAGCCTCTATTTAGGGCTGAAAAGGCAGAATGCCAACCTCCTGTTGCTATTCTGTGCATCTGCCCCTGTGTTTCTGTTCTTCGCGGTGATTAGTCTTCGCACAAAGGTTGAAGGGAATTGGCCTGGAATGGCTTATTTCTCGGGTCTTATAGCTATGACAGGTCTGTCTCTTTTATCACTTTCCAGAGGAAAGAAAAGGAAACTCCATGTTGCATGGCTGATAATAGTATTCTCCTCCAGTCTTCTGCTAACTACTGTTGCTCATGTACAGGCTATATATCCTCTCTTACCGATTCCCCTGAAGGATGACCCGACCAGTGCGCTCCATGGATGGCGAGAGATGGGATTAGAGGTAAACAAAGTCCTTCATGAAATGCCGAAAGAAATCCCCACCTTTATATTGGGTCATCGCCATCAGGTTGTGGGGGAGCTGGCATTTTACACTGAGAGTCAAAGGTATCCTGTCTATGAAGTATCGTGGGAAGGACGATTTAATCAGTACAATATTTGGAATGACTTTTCAACGCGTTTGGGTAATAATGCGGTTTTGGTATCTGAACAAAGCTATGGTGAATCCAGCTTTGTAACGGCTGTTTTTGATCGTATAGAAGAAAGCAGATGTTTGACGATTAAACGAAATGGCTTTCCTATAAGGAGTATTTATATCTATAAATGCTACAATTTTAAGGGGTTGAAAGCTAGAGCTAGGGAATGGTATAGACTAATGGTTCTCAACAGCAGGCTTAAGCCCGCTGTTGTGTCCTGATTGAAAACTAGACAGGGAATGGCATAGCCTAATGGACCACCTTTTACAGACAGATACAAGTCTATTTTATTTTATCAATAACACTATGCAGAACAGTCTTTTCGACAGGATCATGCCTGTAATAACGGACATTCATTATTGGAAGATTGTTATTTTGATTGTTTGGCTTGCCTTGATTGTAAAAGGCGGCAACAAAGGAAGGGTAGCAGCCATCTTGGTGATTGTCGTTGTTGGATTGAGTGACCTCTTGATCGCTCAGGTCATAAAGCCTGTCGTGGCAAGGATTCGTCCCTGTAATGTGTTGCCTCATGTTAATTTGCTGGTTGGATGTGGCGGTCTGGAATCCTATTCCTTCCCTTCCTCTCATGCATCGAATATCTTTGCAGCTGCTAGTTTTTTTGGGTACAAATACAAGAGGCTTGTTGCTGTCTTTATCTCTATAGCTATTCTGGTGGCTTACTCCAGAGTATATGTAGGAGTGCACTATCCTTTTGATGTTATTGGAGGGGCAGTTGTTGGGATTGTCTGTGCCTGGATTATCTTGATGCTTGAAAGAAGAGTATGTTTATTTATTGAAAAGAGAAAACGGAAATCTCTAAAAACTCTCAACCATGACAGGTTGTA
>PFIF01000220.1 GCA_002782605.1 Deltaproteobacteria bacterium CG_4_8_14_3_um_filter_43_13
AGATGCTTAAGTGGAATATCTTCGGACGCGGGTTCGATTCCCGCCGCCTCCACCAATGATTTAATGATATTTACTGTTTATCTGTGGTCCCGTACCTTTATAGTACGGGATTTGTTCATTCCTGTCTTTTTCTTTGTAATGCCTGCCTAAAACTTACATGCAGTTACAATTGATCCGGAGTATGAGGGAAAAAACCTTGAAACAGTTTGTTTCAGCGGTATCGGAAAAAAAGAGTCTATCACATCCTAAAAGCCAGGAGAGACAATGAGAAATGATGGGCGTATGCACAATGCAATACGGAAGGTAGCTATAACAAAAGACTACATAAAACATGCAGAAGGCTCGGTGTTAATTGAAATGGGTAATACTAGAGTGATATGTACCGCTACTATAGAAAATAGGGTTCCCCCTTTTTTACAGGATGCTGATCAGGGTTGGGTAACTGCTGAATATTCCATGTTGCCAAGATCAACCATGGTACGTACAGTTAGGGAGTCGTCTACTGGAAGAAAGGGAGGCAGAACCCATGAAATACAGAGATTGATTGGTCGTTCTATTAGGGTAGTTACAGACCTGAAGAAATTTGGCAAGAGGACCATCCTGCTGGATTGTGATGTTATAGAGGCAGATGGTGGTACAAGGACGGCATCCATTACAGGAGCCTTTATTGCCTTGGCTGAAGCATTAAATACACTAAAAGCAAAGGGGGAGATTGGCAAAATGCCAATTTTAGATTACGTAGCTGCCATCAGCGTAGGTATGGTGGATGGACAGATGCTTCTTGATCTAAATTATGAGGAAGATTCCAAAGCTGAAGTGGATATGAATTTCGTAATGACTGGTAGCGGTTTGTTTGTTGAAATACAGGGAACTGCAGAGAAGAAGGCTTTTTCAAAAGAGCAGATAGATAAAATGACAGAACTGGCATCAAAAGGGATACAAGAACTGATTGCAAGGCAGAGGGAGACAATAGGAAATCTTTTTTAAATGGAAATTGTTATAGCAACTAGAAATGAAGGGAAGTTACAAGAGATTAAAGAATTGATTAAGGGACTGCAAGTTGAGGTTTTATCCCTGAAAGATATTCCAGAAGTACCTGTTGTCAGGGAAGGTGGTTCAAGCTTTAGGGAAAATGCCCTGATGAAAGCGGAAGTTATAGCTTCTTTCACCAAGAAGGTTAGCATTGCTGATGATTCAGGATTAGCGGTGGATTTTCTTAAAGGGGAGCCAGGGGTTTATTCTGCCAGGTTTGCCGGGGAAGATGCCAATGATGGTGAAAACAATAAGGAGCTGCTTAGGAGACTTGAAGGTGTTCCAATATCCAAAAGGGGGGCTACCTTCAGATGTGTAATCGCTGTTGTTACCCCTGAGGGAAAGAAAGATATTGCCGAGGGTGAATGTAGGGGAATAATTCAATTTGAGGAAAAAGGGGAATTTGGGTTCGGGTATGATCCTCTATTTTTTGTCCCTGAGTACAGGAGAACCTTTGCAGAGTTATCACCAGAGATAAAAAACAAAATCAGCCATCGGGCAAAGGCTATGGAGAAACTGAGGGTTGTGCTGAAAGAGTATCTAAAAACGGAAAAAACGAGCGTAGAAAAAGGTTGAATATTTTTTGCTTATATGCTACTAAACACCATTATCTTTTTGACGGGGCGTAGCGCAGCCTGGTTAGCGCACCTGCCTTGGGAGCAGGGGGTCGGAGGTTCAAATCCTCTCGCCCCGACCACTTAAGGTTAATGGCTTCGTAAAAAGTCCATCCCAATTTTGACTTTTTACGACTTTATCATATTTGTTTTTCAAAGCTCTCAAGGTTGTAAACACGGGCGCCCGTAGCTCAGCTGGATAGAGCAACGGACTTCTAATCCGTAGGTCGTCCGTTCGAATCGGACCGGGCGTGCCAGAAATTAATCTTACAATTATCCTATGGTGAGTGTAGCTCAGCTGGTTAGAGCACTGGATTGTGGCTCCAGTGGTCGAGGGTTCGAATCCCTTCACTCACCCCATGCGCCCGTAGCTCAGCTGGATAGAGCGTCGGACTTCGAATCCGCAGGTCGTCCGTTCGAGTCGGACCGGGCGTACCAAAGGGCCGTTAGCTCAATTGGTAGAGCAACTGACTCTTAATCAGTAGGTCGCAGGTTCGATCCCTGCACGGCCCACCATAAACTTAAGTCCTTTTCGCTCCATAATTGGAAAGTGAATGGGGACAGATTTAAAATCTGTCCCCATATCTTAGCGAGAGTGGCGGAACTGGCAGACGCACTGGACTTAGGATCCAGCCCCTTTTAGGGGTGGGGGTTCAAATCCCCCCTCTCGCACCAAGTTTATATCTTTCTTTACCTGGGGGTTAGATGAAGGTAGAAATAGAAGAGATAAGTCCTGTCGAAAAAAAGTTTACTGTTACCCTTCCGAAAGAATTGGTTACAGGTGAGCTCGACTCTGCCTATGAAGATTTACGAAGGAAGGCCAAGGTAAGAGGGTTCCGTCAGGGCAAGGTTCCGAGAAGTATTCTTGAAAGATACTATAATAGACAGGTAGAAGGCGAGGTTGTCATAAAGCTTGTAAATGATTCTTACTTTAAAATGCTGGAAGAAAAAAACATAACAACTGTTTCACAGCCAGTGATAGACAATAATATTTTAGAAATAGGCAAGGACTTTACCTATTCTGCCAGGGTTGAAGTTAAACCTGAGATAGATGTAAAGGGCTATATAGGCATAGATCTGGAGAAGGGTAAAATAAATATATCCGAAAAAGATATAGACAATAAACTAAAAGAGTTACAGCGATCAAATGTGCAGTTGCAGGAGGTAGATGAACCCCGACCTATTAAGGTTGGGGATTTCGCTGTTATTGATTATGAGGGGTTTTTAGATGGTGAAGCAATTGATGGGGAAAAGGTTGCCGACCATTTGCTGGAAGTGGGGTCTGGATCCTTTTCTCCAGATTTTGAAGAGCAGTTGTCAGGTCTAAAAAAAGGGGATGAAAAGGATATTCAGATAACCCTGCCGGAAGAACACAATAAAAAGGATTTAGCAGGTAAAGAGGTAACCTTTAAAGTCAAAATCAAAGGGATAAAAGAAAAGATTCTACCTGAGTTAAATGATGACTTCGCCAAGGA
>PFIF01000238.1 GCA_002782605.1 Deltaproteobacteria bacterium CG_4_8_14_3_um_filter_43_13
CATAGGGAACCTGCTCTTGCTGGGACTGGGCACTACTCGAATGTGCTTAAATTTGACTGTCATCTTATCCCTCCTGGGTTATGGAAAGTCGAACTGATTCAGGATTAACTTGACAGGCAAACTAGACCTCCGCTAGATCCCGTCCAGTGTAAGTAAGAAACTTCGCACCATTATCGGTGATCAAGAACGTATCCTCCAGATCAACACCACCCCATCCCGGCACGATGAGCTTTGGCTCAAGGGCAATGGTAATACCTTCTTCAAGGATTATATCAACCCCCGGTGTAACAAGGGGCATCTCGTTCATCTCAATCCCGATACCATGACCGAGGTAGCTGACGCCAAATTGCTGATACCCCATGAACCAATCAGAATATCCATGCTCCTCTATTACCTCAAATGCAGCACCATAAACATCGTTCACCTTGTTGCCGGGCTTCATCATAGGGATCACCTTCTCGTAAATCTCAAGAAGGATACTATACCTCTCAATTTGAGTCTTGTCCGGACTACCCACTACATACATCCGCGCCTCATCACTGTGATATCCCCGATACGGCACTCCGATGTCTACCATTACAAGATCACCTCTCATGATCTTCCTGGAGGATGGACCGTACGAAAAAGCGCGGCTCAACCCAACACCCGTGATCGTAGCTCCGGGAAAACCGGAGGGTGTGTATAGATTCTCTCCTGATGCGATCAACTCGTAATGGAGGAATCCGTCCCATCTCCTTATATGAATAAACCCATTATGCCCTGCCTTTCTCATGGCATACTCAACCTCTGTTGCAAGCTCTATCTCGCTGATCCCATCAACAAGCGCCTTACGCACCATTTTGTGCCCCGCATTTGAGATCCGTGCGGCCTCCTCCATCATCGTTATTTCATACCGAGATTTAACCATCCGCGTAAGAAGTATTGCAGGAGTTACATCAGTCGTCTCTACATCTCCACCAATCCTTTTGAGGATGCTCTCATAGATGCTAACAGGCAATACGTCCTTCTCGATTCCTACCAGAGAGCCTCCCTTAATCAGCTCACATATCTCCTTAACACCTCCTTGACGGATATCTCCTATCCAGGTCTCTTTTTCGCCCTTTTCAAGGTGCATCCTGAAGAATATTGTCGGATCACCGTCTTTTGGGACTAAGAGCATCGATGGCTGGGCAGTGCCTGCAAGATAGTAGATGTCCCTTAAATGACAAATGATCGCAAAATCACAGGGCATACGGGATTTGAATGCCTCAACCCTTGCTTTAAACTCGCTATTTTCCGGATACAGCATCTTTATCGTACCTCCTATAAAATTGTCTGCTTGAACTATATATCAAACGTTCAAAACCCTGTATGATCAGGCTCATATGATCAAAATCGTACCCACTATCTCCCCCCTCGCAACTGTATCGATTCTTTGAGAGCTTCTCTCAACCTCTTCTCTCTTGATCCCCCCTCATTACCCTTGCTATCAGGGCTTCGATAAAAGAATCAAGATTGGCCTTTGAAGTAGCATCATTATATCCCCTTATATCCAAACCATCCAGGTCAAAGATCGTTGTCGGTACGACAGTCTCTTTGTATACGGAATCTTTGATCAAATCTGAGGTTCTCATTGTCAAGTATGTTTATTGGATCGATAATTGATACTGCCAAATCGATGAACAAAGGAAAGGAGGCTTTCCCGAAACTCTCGATCCGTTGTTGGTTGGTTATCGATTAATTATGAGAATATCTTTCTCGTGCTATAAGCGCAGCGCCAAGCGCGCCAACGGTATCGGGCATTGGGGGGATAGCAACCTTATTTTCCAGGGCATTGCTTATTGCTCTTACCACACCAGAATTACGGGCTACCCCGCCCGACATGGCTATAGGAAAACCGATTATGTCTGGTATTATACGCTTTATCAAAGAAAGGGTACGTGAGGCAATTGAGCGGTTCAGCCCGTGCACTATCTCGTTTACCTTAACACCCTCGGCGATGAGTGATACAACCTCGCTTTCAGCAAAGACGGTGCACATGCTGCTTATGGTCAGATCGCCATGAGCTCCGTTGTCCAGTTCGCTCATTACGTCAATATCCACCTGCAGGGCCCGAGCCATGGCATCAAGGAACCTTCCTGTGCCTGCGGCGCATTTATCGTTCATAGCGAAATCAACAACCTGTCCATTTTCATCAAGCTCAATGGCCTTGCTGTCCTGACCGCCTATATCTATCAATAGATGAGTGCCAGGCAATAATGCCTTAATGCCGCGCGCGTGGCAAGTGATCTCAGTAACCGCTGTTAGACGTCCTTCAACTCGCTTGCGACCATAACCGGTTGAAACTGTGGCAGTAACTTCTTTTTCTGAGATGCAGGCTGATCTTAATACTTCATCAGTAGCGCGCGTTATCGCCTCATGATTTCGAGCGCCTGTTGGAACTACTGATGATGCAAGTATCTTTTCGTTATCATCGATAAGAACAGCATCACAGGTCAGACTCCCTATATCGATTCCAAGGTAATACATACCTCGCTCCTTTTTGTTACTTCTTCCATGGGGAGGGGTGACTCTCAATCATCTCCATGAATGCCTCTATCCTGGTTATTAGTTGCCCTTCAGCAAAATTTCTCCGATCAACACAATCAACCTCCAGGTTAAGGACAGGAACCCCTATCTCCTTCATGCTACTATCGATAAGACCTCTTGCACCGGTTCCCTGCCTGCATCCCCAATGACATGGATTTATGGCACCATCTATTCGGTAGGCTTCGGCAAGCTCTATTATGTGTTTAATCCGTCGTTTTGCAGTGCCGTGCAAGGGAGAAGATATCGAACGACGCGCAAGTCCAACATAAGGATCGTTAGGATCGATTGGGTCCCAGGTTATATCGTTTAACTCATCAATAACAATAGCCGCTTTGTATTCACTCTCAAGCATTTTTACCAAAGTATTCTTAAACTGAATGCGATTTTGAAGCCACATTAGCCTTAAGCTCTCTCCAGGCACGCCGCTGTTATTGGCATTGATCCTGGACTTAAATTCATCCCTATAGAATTGAGCTATCTCTACAGCGGCCTCAGTACCGAAGAATAATGGCATAACAATGCCAAAGTTACTGAGATCACGTCCGTTTGCAGGAGATGGGACTTGTTTCGCTAAATTGTAGACATCTGACATAACCTCTCGTGCTTTGTTCGTATTTTCGATTGCTTTACATTGTTTATTCTTGTCGAGAGGACTGCCAGTGTGATTGGCAACAAACTCTACCATGTCCTCTATCTGATCAGCAAGAAAGTTAACGCTTTGATCGGATTCATCTTGGGGTATATGAATCACAAATAGGTCTCTCTTAAACAACCTGGCAAGGTTTTCCAGAACTGCCTGACCACCTGTGCATGGACTAGTAGTAGAGATCAAAAATTCGGGTATTGGCATAAGGCATTTGTGAGCGGCCCCGATAATAGCCCGATGGTAGCCACAGGTATCAGATGCATAGCCGGTTTGCTCGGCATTCTCTAAAAGCTCCATTCCAATATCAGTAGAAACAAGGACGGATGCCATGAATTCAGCGTAGCAGGATGTAACTCCCATCGTATTTAGCAGATCAAAGGGAACAAGAGCTCCTGCCCATGCTTTACGATCGGTATCAGAGTATAGACGTTTTCCCAAGCGGGCTATTTCTATAGTATATCTTTTCCTGGCGCTTGCGCTTTCAGGATTTTCCTTAATCGCGTTATTAATTCCTGATTCTAGGTTTTCAAAATATTGAAGCATCATGTGATATTTTCCTTTTCTTTTAGGATGGTTATCTCAACATTTCAATAAATGCTTCTATCCTGGTTTTATGCTGCCCAATTGATCGCATAGTACAATCACCTTCAAGCAGTAAGAATGATAGACCTTCTTTTTTTAAAGCCTCACGCACAGATGGTAGCCTTGCCAAATAGGGATCACAAAACTTTATTATATGGCCGATTACGCCGCGTGCATTGGATGCCTTGGCCTTTTCCACAACGTCATGTATCATCTTACCTGGATTGCTAGGGTCTATTGTTCGAGCGCATGCCGGGCGTGAAAGAGTAGCTCTCGCTAAACCTTTGAACCCGTCCAGGCTCTTGTCGTTATTTTCGATCTCTATTACATTAATCATACGGGAGCCAGTGCATAGATCCTCGCCAACGATGCGAGCTCCGCAAGACTCGAAAAGAGTAAAAACTTCAGGGTCGGGCAATACATTTCCAAATATATAAATGGGCAAAGCATTATCCGCTATTACATCAGGTTCACCAGCAATTTGTTTAATTAACTCCAGAACATTTTCTATCGGCTCAGTCACCGCTTTATTGTAGATGGCTTGAAGCCTTGTGCTGCCATCCTTAAGGGTTCCAAGATTGACGCGTTTTTTTAGTTCGTTTAGATGTATTGCAAGTTCATTATAGCGTCCGATGCTATTCTCAACTCCTTCAGGTCTTATGTCGTCTCCGCCCCATTGTGATAGTCTTTCTGCAAACCGATTAAGCTCATCTGCAAAGAAAGAGACTGATCTGTCGTCTTTTGAAATGGGTAGATCAATAAGGACGGTATTATCATTCGGCCGAACCTTTTGCCAGGCATCACTCAAACGACGCATAGCATCGCAACTATTCATGAAAACTATGCCAGAGAGATCTGGGATATCATCCTGCATGGCTCGATCCAGGATACGCTTGATGTGCGGGCATAGATTTTCATGCAGAATTTGCCCCGCTTGATCCGGCCAATCGCCCATTGGCAGGATGCGATATGGTACAAAGCCGGCAGCGTCTATAAGCGCAAGTGGTGTATAGGCGCAAGTAAAACCTATTAATTTGCTCTTATCTTCCATAATAAATTACACCTCTTTAATAAACACCTTCGTGAGAATACCTTTTGTTCCTTAATTAGTTGAGTATTCCCAACATATAATACGCAAACAAATCTAGAACAAATTATTAACAAATAATCAGGAAAAAATTCAGAAATGTTGGTTCTGCAGATATTAAGGGTAAATAAATGGTGGGTAGGTTTTCGACCGGTCTAAAGTGATTTTAGTTTTTCGTACAATATTTCAGTCTCTTTGCTTAATGGGCAGTCCAATCCATTCATTATATTACTTTTGCATCTCTCGAAGGTTCTGATCACCATTGCCTTATTCCCCATCATAGAATAACACTTCATCAACTGTTGATAGACGTCCTCTGCATACTTATCAAAGGCAAGATACTTCCTTGCATATTCGATGCATCTCGAATAGTCGCCTTTTCTTTCAAAATATTCCATGATTTTCGCTAATAAATCCAGATACTCTTCTTTGAGCCTCTCCCTCTCTTCGATACACCAATCGACATAAATGTCTTCTTCCAGGAAATCGCCGCGATAAATAGCCTCGGCATTCAGGTAATATGAGATTGACTTCTCCGGATTTTTTTCCTCTCTAGCGAGATTCAATTCCTTTCTAAATTCATCAACATCAACCCAACCTCCATCTCCCAAGTGTAGTTTGTATGAATCCCCTTCTCTTAAGAGATATGTAGATGGGATTCCCCGTGAAATCTCAGGTTCAAGGGTTTTTCTTAGTGAAGGAAGCACAGCATGAAGACGGGAGACCGTTTTAGTTGGATTCCCCTCCGGCCAGAGCAGTTCTATCAGTACATCTTTAGGTAAATAACCTCTTGACCGTACATGAACCAGGTATTTAAAAAGCATTTTTGCCTTTTTACTCTTCCATCTCTCCGCCGGAATCTCCTGATCTCCCCGGAGTACTCTGAATTTACCAAGACAATATACTTTCAATCCGGGGGTAGGAGGTTTTGGCATTTCATCTAATATAGTTAAAGCTGCTTTCCTTATCTGTGGATCCTTGCTTCTTTGTAAAAGGGCTAACCTCTCTTGGGCGGACAAACCCATCTTTTTGAATATGGTTAGTAGATAATCCTGCATTTCACCCTGAGCAAATATATCAACCAGTGGGGGTATTATCCATCGTTTTTCGGAGACAACCCAGACGTCATATTGATTCGATTCGCAAAGTTGGAGTCCTGACAGGAGTTTGTCTAGGGCAGATTCCTTTTGTTTCTGCTCATAATAAAATCGTGCATACAAAAAGTATATCCTGGTAAGAAACAACCTTGAATTTTTAAGGTTTTTTTCAGCGTCTTCCAGCAAAGGCCGGGCATCTTCCCATTGCCTCCTTTCAATGAGAGACTCTGCCAGACTCCCTTTCAGAAGACCCTCATCCAGAGGCAGTTTCATGTCTTCAATTACTGTTATACCAGTCTTTGCGCATTTCTCTGCTGCCAAATGGTCACCCAATTTCGTATATGCACCATGAAGTACATGACAAACGTATGCCTGCCCCCATCGACTTCCGAGATCCTCAAAAATTCTCAGACTCTCTTCGCCATTATTAATTGCTTCTGTTAGCTTTTCGAGTCCGGTGGCATTAAAAGCTGCGTCCATGAGGAGCCAGCCAAGGGAATGATCCTGAAACCCTCTCTCTTTAACTAAATCCAGACCTTTCCCGGCATTTTCCAACCCTTTTGAAAAAAGACCCAGATAGTAACATGACCAGGAGATGAGATGATAACTCAGCGCAAGCAGGTGATAATTGCCAAGTTTTTCACACATCTTCCTTGCTTTTTCTCCTAACCTCAAGGCTTCAATAAAGTCACCGGAAAAGCCATACCTAAAACCCTGATTGAAATAAAGCCATGCCAGAAGATCTTCATCTTTTAATTCGGACAATAATGACATGCCCTCATTGAAGTGTCGGTCAGCAACGGTCATTTCCCCCAAAACGGAGGTAATAAATATCAGGTTCCCCAGAATATTTATGCAAAGTCGGGGGTTCCCGTCACTCTGTTCGAGCAATTCTTTAAGCCTCTTTTCTGCCTTTTGGAATTCGCCAGTATGAAAATAATTATAGCCTAAGGCATTCAGGCAAAGACCTGTACCCTTTGAAGACTCATCTTTACGAAAGGTATTGTGCGCTTTCTTGTAGGCCCGGATCGCATCCTCTTGCTTGCCTGAAAACTCAAGGCATCGAGCATGGGTATACTGAAGCCACGGGTCTTTATCCAGATAACTATTCGGTATCTTTCTGATATATGAACTAATCAGTTTAAGACGACCTTCCTTTAGCAATTTCTTTCCTAACTGACGTAACAACCTGCATGCCTTTTCGAACTGTTCCGCTTTCAGGTAATGTCCTAGAGCCTCCTCAGCCTCACCCTGTTTTTCCCAGAGTGACCCTGCATCCTTATTGAGCTTGAGTATAGCTTCTCTGTCCAACTCCTTATGAAGTTTTGCGTTCAGGAATTCCTGAAAGAGATGGTGATAAAAACACCACTGCCTTTCTTCATCATAAGGAAATGTAAAGAGATGGTTTTCTTCAAGTGCATTTAAGATATCTCTGGAATTGCTGATTCCCAAAAGCTCATCAGAGAACTCAGCGTTCATTCGGGAGAGTATTGATGTCTTAATCAGAAATCCTTTTATCTTATCTGGTTGAAGATCAAAGACATTTTCCTCCAGATAGCTGGATATGACACGATGTGAGCCTTTTATCCCAATAAGGATTCTTTCAATCTCGCTGTGCCTCTTCCCGTGTAAAAAGTGATAGAAGAGTATCAAACCTGATATCCAACCGCTCGTCCTTTTGTGGAGAATCTTAGTGCTTTCAGGGGGGAATGAAGCAAGAAACAATTCTAAATAGAGTTGTTCAATTTCAGGTATTGTAAAGGCAAGTTCTTCTTCCCTGATCTCAAGGAGTTCCCTGGTGGCTCTGTATCTAGAAAGATGGAGGCCAGGATCAGTGCGACTAATTACAATCAGATGAACCTGGGAAGGTAGATTCTCAAGAAAAAACTCCAGGGTCTCATTTATCTCCTTGCTATCCCCTACAAGGTGATAATCATCAAGTACAATAATAAGCCCATTTTTGACAAATTTCTCTATTTCGTTCAAGAAAACAGTAAGAACCGCCCTGCGTTCTAGGCTCAAAATTTGAGCCTCTTCTATCCGGCAAAGCGTTTCTTCCCCTAGTTCGGGGAAGTGCTTCCTTATCCCTGCAATAAGGTAACTGAGAAAGGTTGTAAAATCCCTGTCTGATTTATCGAGGCGATACCAAACTGTATTCAAACCCAAATAGTTACCGACCTCAGCAATTAGGGTAGTCTTTCCATAACCAGCTCCTGCTATCACAGTGGTGAGCCTCTTCTTTGTAATCTCCATCAATAAAGGCTCTAATCTCCGTCTTCTGATTGCGTCCGCTGAGTGTGGGCTAAGAAGTTTAGAGTTTAATACTTTAATCCCTTGATACATCTCAGAGCTCTTTTGCGAAGGTATTGTTTTGGGAACGCCTGATTAATAAGCTTCAGAATGAACTAATTATGGCATTTGTGATGGTAGTGTCAACTTTTTTATGTAAAAATTATCGTGACCTTGATAACATAGGAGGGGCTAAATACAGAGGTGATCTTTAAACGAAAAGGTTCTTCTCTGACAATACCTTATTTTACGGTTACATACCCTGCTCTTCTAATGCCTCTGTGTAAATCTTTATCTTCTGTCCAGGGTAGATAAAGTTCTTCTTTTCTAAACCATTCCACATCTCAAGAGAATCAACTCCCACATTAAATCTCCTTGATATTGACATCAAACTATCTCCCTCTTTAACCGTATATAAATGAAAAATCTTTTCCTTTGCCAACCTCTTTAAACGTATTTGAAGATTTTCTTCAAATAGTCCCGAATTCCCCTTGGGTATTCTTATCAAATGCTTACCCTGGGGCAGATAGTATCCTCGTATCTCAGGATTTAATTCTTTTATCTCCTTGAAAAACGAGTTTGCCGCCTCAGCAATTACCCTTATCCTGACATTAAAAGGTATATCAATCCATACTTCATCGAATTCAACAGGATGGTAATATTCATCTTCATCGAGGTGGAATCCATAATTCTCGGGGTTGGAAAGGATGATCTTCGCAGTAAGGATCCTGAAGACAAACCGTTCTGTCTCTATAGGCAGATTTAACTTGTAATAGTTATTCATCCCCTGCTCTATGATCTCTTTTTTAATCCTGTTTTCACCACAATTATAGGCAGCAAAGGCCAATGCCCAACTATCAAAGGTCTTATAAAGATACCTTAGATAGTCTATCGCTGCATCAGTCGATTTAGAAAAATTCAGCCTGTCGTCAAACCACTCATTAACCCTCAAATTGTACCTTTTCGCTGTTCCATCTATAAACTGCCACGACCCCACTGCGCCTTTTTGAGAATAAGAGTATCTCATTAAAGCACTTTCAATTACTGCCAGATATTTTAAATCCTCTGGAAGACCTTTTTCCCTGAGTCTGGCTTCAATGTATGGGAAATACCTCTTGGATCTTTTCAGCCACATCACGACTTGAGGTCTGTTCCCGACGGATATGACAAATTCCCTGTCTAACATTTCCCATACACTCTGACTATCCAGAGGAACCGTCTCGTTACATAGGGTGAGTTTCTTCGAAGATCTAAATTCTTTCAAGGAATGGACAGGGTATTTAAATGAGTTTTCTGCATTTAAATCAGAAGCAATAAAGATTAAAAACGTAATCAAGAATAATGTCTTCAGCTTCATCTTCAGATCAGATAACCCCTTTTTCTTCCATCTCTTTTATTGCCTGGTTTTTATAGCCCAAACCCTTTAGAATTTCCTCTGTATGTTGACCTAAGATCGGGGATGGTGTACTTATCCTACCTGGTGTTTCAGAGAATTTAAATGGGAAGCCCACCGTCGTTACCTTGCCTTCTACAGGATGCTCCATCTCCAGCAACATCTCTCGATGCTTAACGTGGGGGTCAGCCATCAGATCTTCTGCGTCATTCACAGGAGCATAACATATATCCTTCCCTTCAAAGAGCCCTAACCACTCCTCCCTGGTCTTCGAGAGAAATATCCTCTGTAACTCATCCATGGCCTTTTTCTGCTGTTCTCCTGTAGCAAACTGGCATTCTTTCAGATCTTCTCTGCCGATCAGTTTCAAGAGGTTAATCCAGAATTTGTCCTCGATATTGCCCAGAGAGATGAACTTCCCATCCTTTGTCTTAAATACGTTGTAGCAGGGGGTCTCTCCTGTAATACCCAGTGTCTCTAAACCATGAGATCGTTGGCTTGCAATAAGACCGGCAATATTTATCATATTGTAAGACACCATACAGTCGGTCATTGATACGTCAATGTACTGTCCTTTTCCCGTCCTATCTCTACCTATGATACCTGCTAAAATTGAAAAGGCAGAAAATATGCCTATGCTCATGTCGGCAATAGGTATCCCTGGTATTACCGGTGCTCCTGTATGTCGCCCTGTAGCCTCAAGGATACCAGCCACACTGATATAGTTCATATCATGCCCCGGTCTATCCTTATAAGGGCCGTCTTGCCCATAACCTGTAGATGAACAAAAAACGAGTCTGGGGTTTATCTCTTTCAGATCATCATAGCCTACCCCTAATCTCTTCATCACCCCAGGTCTAAAACTCTCAAACAGGACATCGTTTTCCTTGACTAACCGGCGAAGTATCTCCTTCCCCTTTTCCTCTCTGAAATTCAAGGTCATACTTTTCTTGTTGCGATTGGCCATTAAAAATACTGCGCTTTCTTTCTTCAATTTAGGAGGCATCCATCTCATATAATCCCCTATTTTCGGTTCTTCTATCTTAAGAACCTGGGCTCCTAAATCAGCCAGCATTAATGTACAGTAATTAAAAGGCAGCAATCTGGACAGATCCAGTATCTTTATTCCTTCTAAAGCAGAAGCCATCTTTGTTTCCTTTCTCTTTTTATTTTCCCTTCTGTTTTAAAGTCAACTTTTTTAAGCCAATAGGGTACCTGCAATTACGCTTCTTTGTATCTCATTTGTGCCTTCAACAATCTGTAACAATTTGGCATCCCTTATCCGTCGCTCCATAGGATAATCCTTCATATAACCGTAGCCCCCTAAAACCTGGGCTGCCTCAATAGTTCCTCTCATGGCTACATCCGTAGCAAAGCACTTACACATGGCCCCCAATCTGGACAGTTCCAGCCTTTTTGATTTGCTTTTCTGCCATCCCGGTTCGGCAGTAACCGCATCTATCTGGGCAGCGGCCTTGTATGTTAGTTGCCTTGCTGCTTCCAGCTCCATTGCAATATCGGCCAGCTTAAACTGTATAGCCTGTAAGGTAGCAATAGGTCTGCCGAATTGTATCCTTTCTTTGGCATACTCTACAGCATAGTCTAAAGCCCCTGCCAGAAGTCCAACACCCACAGATGCCACCATAGGACGGGTCTTATCCAGGGTTTCCATAGCAATGTAAAACCCCTCACCCTCCTGCCCCAGGATATTCTCTTTTGGAATCCTGCAGTCTTCCATTATAACCTCACACGCAGGTGTTGCTGTATTACCCATTTTATCTTCTTTCTTGCCAATAGAAAGCCCTTGACTATCCTTCTCTACTACAAAGGCGCTTATCCCCTTTACTCCTGATGCCTCTGCATCTGTTTTTGCAAAGATAGTTATGACATTTGCCCTGTCTGCATTGCTTATAAAACACTTTGTTCCATTCAACACATAGCTATCGCCATCGAGGACAGCTCTGGTTTTCATAGATGCACTATCTGATCCCGCTGATGGTTCGGTAAGACCAAATGAAACAAACCATTCTCCGGTGGCTATCTTAGTAAGATACTTCTGCTTTTGCTGAGGAGTAGCGGCTATCACTATGGGTTGTGCACCCAGGTCCTGGACTCCTGCCAGCATACAGCAATTTGTACAGGCTTTGGCAAGTTCTTCCACAACTATTATAAAAGTCAGAAAGCTACCGCCTGCCCCTCCATATTCAACAGGAAATGGTATGCCCATAAGGCTATTGGCTCTAAATAACTCTACAATATCATCGGGAATATGGCCTGTTCTGTCTATTTCTTCAGATCGAGGAGCGATCTTTTCTTGAGACAACCTTCTCACACTATCTCTCAGCATTAGCTGCTCTTCCGTTAACTGGTACTGCATACTTCCCCCCTTATCCCTTTTATCATTAACTGTCAACTTTCTACACAGAGGGCTCTGAAAAGTGTTCCTTTTCAGAGCCCTCACACAGAAAATCCACCTTTAACCAAGATAATACCGTTTGTGTGTCTGGTATTGTCTTCTTTTGCCTAAAGACCAGCGATAGAGACACTGATAAGATTCATCGCCGGGAATCCACCCATATTATGGGTAAGCCCAATCCTGGGATCCTTGATCTGCCTTTCTCCAGCTTTCCCCTGGAGTTGCTTGTATACTTCGTACATCATCCTCAAGCCGGTGGCCCCGATGGGGTGGCCGAAACACTTCAAGCCTCCATCCGGCTGACAGGGGATCTTCCCGTCCAGATCGTAGAACCCATCCCTCACATCCTTTCCCGCCTGCCCCCGTGGTGATATCTGGAGATCTTCATAGGTCACAAGCTCAGTGATAGAGAAGCAGTCATGGACTTCCATCATGCTGATCTCTTCCCTCGGATTCTTTATTCCTGCCTCCTTATACGCCCTTGCAGCCGCATGGACC
>PFIF01000107.1 GCA_002782605.1 Deltaproteobacteria bacterium CG_4_8_14_3_um_filter_43_13
GGACTACCCCGGAACAGCTTGCAATGGTGGCGGTAAAGAATCGCAAAAATGCAGGTCCAAATCCGCGGTGTCAGTATAGAGAGCCAATAACAGTTGAAGAGGTAATCAACTCACCGCTTATAGTAGAGCATTTGAACCTCTTAAACTGCTGTCCCACAACTGATGGGTCTGCTGCGGCAATCCTTTGCAGCAAAGAGGTTGTTAGTAAATATACCAGCAAACCTATTGAGATAGCAGCCTCTGCCCTGCGTTCAGGGCCCTATAAGAAATGCAAGGACATCACCACCTTTGGGTCCGACCGTCTGGCGGCATCAGATGCTTATGAGACTGCCGGTATTGGGCCTGAGGATATTGATTTTGCGGAGGTACATGATTGTTTTACTATAGCTGAGATCATTCACTATGAAGACTTTGGGTTTTGCAAAAAAGGGGAAGGTGGAAGATTTGTTGAAGAAGGAATGGCAGATATGGGTGGTAAGATACCGGTAAGCCCCAGCGGTGGGCTGATGTCCAGAGGGCACCCTATAGGAGCCACTGGCCTTGCCCAGGTGGCTGAAGCGGTATGGCAGCTCCGGGGCGTTGCTGAAAACCAGGTGGAAGGGGCAAAGGTAGCCTTTACCCACTGTGCAGGAGGGTTTCAGGATACTATAGAACTGGGTGATGTTCAGTCCAGTGCAGTAACCATACTCAAGAGGGGTTGGTAAAGAAAGGCTAGCAGACAACAATGAAGGGTAAAGTTAAAGAAATATTCGAAAACAGGTTCAATATAAGGGAATACGAAGGGACAGACAAGGTATGTGATTTAACCGAGGCTATAAGAAACAATATAAAGCCCGGTATGCTGCTGCATACCTGCCAGACAGGAGTGAGGTGGTGCAGCGCAATTCTCTATGAGATAGCAAGACAATTTTGGGGGAAGGACCCTGGTTTTACAATAACAGGGATATCAATGAACCATCCCATATCTGTTCTTGTTCATGGAGGGTTGGTCAAGAAGCTCATTACCAGTTACTGTGGAGACCCTTATTACACGCCAGGGCCCAACGCCGCCTTTCAAAGGGCATACAAGGAAAAAACTACGGAGATAGAGATATGGTCCATATTGACATTACCCTTGAGGTTAAAGGCTGCTGCAATAGGTGTAGAGTTTATGCCAACAAAATCCCTCATCGGGAGTGATATGGAGAAGGAGAACAAAGAAAACTTTATTGTAATGGATGATCCTTTTCAGAGTGGAGAGAAAATTGGTCTGGTAAAGGCGCTTTATCCTGATATATCCTTGACCCATGGGTGGGCTGCTGATAGATACGGCAATACCCTGCTGCTTCCCCCATACGCAGAGAATCTCTACGGTTGTATGGGAAGCAAAAAAGGGACTATAGTAACGGTAGAAAAGATAGTGTCTACCGATTTTATAAGGCAGTATTCCCACCTTATGAAGCTTCCGGGAGACTATGTTACCGCAGTGTGTGAGGTTCCCTTAGGCTCCCACCCTAGTGGCCTTGCCAAGGGGGGCATGAGCGATTTTCCAGTATATACTGAGGATTACGATTTTGTGGATGAGGTATGTAAGGCAGCAAAGAACCCAAAGGAGTTCGATAAATGGATAGACAAGTGGGTTCTTGGGTGCAAAGATCATAAGGATTATTTGAACAAACTGGGCTACAATCGTATCCTTGCCTTGAAAGGAAGGACCCATGCCGATTCATGGCGTTACGATGTAGAGGCATTCACCAAAGAATACGATTCTCCTGAATATACGCCATTGGAGATGGCTATTGTCGTTGCGGGGAGGAAGACGAGAGAGATAATAAAGAAGAACGATTACAGAACAATACTTGCCGGGGCGGGGATTGCTAACCTTGGCGCCTGGCTTGCCTATTTTGACCTAAAGGAAGAGGGATTCGACATAGAGCTCATGGCAGAGATAGGACTCTATGGTTACACCCCGACACCCTTTGACCCCGCCATATTTAACCACCGTAATTTCCCAACCTGCAAGGCCATAGTTGACACCCATGATATCATGGGTATATTTATGGGCGGATCAATGAATAGATGCATTGGTACCTTGGGTATAGCTGAGATAGACAAATATGGCAATATCAACACAACAAAGATTCCGGAAAGGCTCTTATACATTGCCGGGTCAGGAGGCGCAAATGATATCGCCAGTTCTGCAAAGGAGATAGTCGTAACTGCTGTCCATTCCAAAAGGCGGTTTCTGGATAAGGTAAGCTACATAACCTCCCCAGGGAAAAAGGTTAGCACACTGGTATCCACCCTGGGTGTCTTTGAAAAGACAGGGGATGATGAGGAATTTACCCTTACAGGTTATTTCCCAGGCCAGGGGCTGACTACAAAGGAGGATCATATCCGCTGCATAAAGGAGAATTGCGCTTGGGATTTAAAGGTCTCTTCTGACCCTGAAGAGATATCTCCCCCTAAGCTGGAAGAACTTATAATGCTCCGTATGTTTGACCCCAGGAAGTACTACCTGGGAGAGTAGGTTTTAAAAGTGATATGGAAAGATACGATCTTAGCTCCCTGAAGACGTGTATGACAGCAGGTGAAGTATGTCCCCTTTCCCTAATTAGAGAATACCAAATGAGAAACATACCTATAAGACAGGTATTCGGTCAGACAGAGACCTCTATTGTGCTGTGGCTTCCTGAGGAGGATTCTATCAGAAAGGCAGGTTCTGTAAGATTGCCTGTCTTCCATAGTGATGTCAGGGTGGTGAACAAGAAGGGAGAGGGCTTGACCTTGAGAAAAAGGCTATCCTGGATTCTGTGAAGATAACCGCTTACAATATCCAAGGTTACATGATCAACCATTTCTACTATGTCGAATAATAATGATTCTTTGGTCAATACCTATGACATCATCAAACAGATAACGAATAGAGGCACTAAACTCAAACTTAGGTATAATACCCTATATGTGACCATAGGGTACTTTAATGACAAGCAGATTCAAAAGATTGCTATAAAAGACCTCTCCCTTGTGTCTGTTGATAATTCAAATGGCACCCCTAATATCAATACCGACTTGGCAACAGGGCCGG
>PFIF01000124.1 GCA_002782605.1 Deltaproteobacteria bacterium CG_4_8_14_3_um_filter_43_13
TTTCATCAAGGTCAAAAGGCTTGGTTATATAATCATATGCCCCTAGTTTCATGGCATGGACCGCAGTTTTAACCGTTTTTGTTGCTGTTATCATTATTACAATTATATCCTTATCTATTTCGTTAATTCTCTCCAATACAGTTAGCCCGTCCATTCCAGGCATAATTATATCTAAAAGAACCAGGTTAGGTCTAAGTCTTTCAACTATCCCAAGGGCTTCCTTTCCGGTGGTAGCTGTTATAATATCGTACTCCTTGTCGAAGATCATCTTCAAGGATTCCCTGGTACCTAGCTCATCATCTACTATAAGCAGCCTCTTCATACTTATTAATTCCCTAACCATCCAAATCCCCTTACGGAGAAGTTGGTATTGTCAAAACTATTTACCCTTTATGCATTTAAAAACTCTAAATCCTAAACTCTAAATCCTAAATAAATCCAAAGCTAAAAATACAAAACTCAAAAAATTATTTAGACTTTTCAACAATTGCGCCAAATATTTTTGTTAGCTCTGCCGCCTCTTGAATTAATGATTCTTTTTCTTTAATTCTATCCATTTTCGATTCTATAAGTTCAAGCCAATACTTACTTTCTTTTGCTTCTTTTCTACTTATCTTTATCCTCATTATAAAATCTTTCTTGCTTAGAGCTTCTTCAGCCTCAATATAATTAGCGCCAACCGATCCAGAAGCTCTTATAAGCTGTTTGCCATCCTCTATGTTAGCCAAAGTCTTTGGCAAATCTTTTACATACTCACGCACTCTCATGGCGAATCTCTTAGTTCTTTCTCCTAAATCATATGGTTTTGTGTTTTGAGTTTTATCCATTTTGAGTTTATTTAGGGTTTAGGGTTTAGGGTTTAGGGTTTAGGATTTAAAGTTTAGGATTTCCTCCCCCTTTATATGAAAAAATATCCCTCTAATATCAATGCGTTTGACCTTATTCTTTCATACTTTATTTGACGCTACTGGGAAGTTTTCATCCCTTCATGATCCTTCACTTAGGGCAACAGGCAGCTTTATCCTGATTGCTACTCCCTCTTTACTAAAATTCGTCACCTCCATTATTCCAAGATTTTTATTTACTAATCTTTGGGCTAAAGATAATTCCAAATCCAGGACAGAGGAGGTGTTTGACAAAGGCAATGTTGTTATTACAGAATGAGACAAAGGGATAATTATCTCCACCGCCTTATTATCCATCCCTTCCAATCCCAACAGATGGGTTGCCTCTCCATGATCAAATTTTGATACCCCTGTATAGATTGATAAATCCCTCCCTTCTGGAGCCGTAGTCAGTATATTTGAAAAGATATTATCAAAGATGTACAGAAGCTGATCTTTATCACTAAAAACAGGGGGCAAACCCTTGTCGAATTCTCTCAAAATAGCCGATTGGCGTTCACCCAGTTTGTGTGAGTATTTATTTAGTATCTTTCCGATTACGGTCTGAAGATTAACTGCACAAAATTTAGGCTTTGAGAAGCTGGTATATTCTGTAATCTCTTCTACAAGGCTGTTTATCTTATCTACATTTTCTCCTACTATTTGATAAAACTGGTTTCTAAATTCTGCGTCCTCAAATCTCTCCGGTAAAAGCTGAGTAAAGGTTTTTATAGAAACCAGGGGGTTTTTTACTTCATGTGCCAGACTCGTAATAAGGGTCTCGAAGGAGAAATCGCTGGTTTTTACATTGTATTCCTGCCTGTGCGTTGCACGCAGACAGGTTTCCGACTTTTCGTCTTCTGATGGGCTGCTGATTATATTATCATCAATGCCAAAGGAAAGTTCTCGGGTCGAAATAACCTCTTTACCTGCTAAGATCGCACTGCGGTTTATAACACTCTCCAGCTCTATCAGGTTACCAGGCCAGTAATAGTTTTTTAATACATTTAATGCACTTGTAGACAATCTCTTATCTTGTAATTTCATCCTTTGACTCAGGTCATTTAGGATATAGTTTGCAATAGATGGAATATCTTCCTTCCTTTCCCGCAAAGGGGATAGACTGATTGGAATGGTATTTAAACGATAAAACAGATCTTCCCTGAACTCTCCATTATTGATCTTTTCTAATAGATCTCTGCTGATGGAGGCAATTACCCTCAGGTTTAAATCAAACTCCTTTTTCCCCTTTGCAGTAATTCTCTGTTCTTCAATGACCTCCATTAACCTCATCTGAATACTTAAATCCGCCCCCCCTATCTCTTCCAGAAACAATGTACCAAGACTTTTACAGGATGCCTCTCTTTTTATTGTAAGCAGTGTGTTTACAAATGATTCCTCGGATAAATTAACACAATTGAGCTTGAAGAACTCCCCTTCACTCCTTAATCCGTTATAGTGAATTATCTTTGCTACCCATTCTTGTCCTAATCCCGTTTCTCCTTTAATTAAAACCGGCGCATCATTATCAAAGGCTTTAGGGACTATAGCCGACACCTGTTGTTCTAAAAGGGGTGACTCATAAATCTTTCGGTATTTAACAATATTTCTGGTTTTATGAGTAACTTCAGATAAGGAAGAAATGGATTCCTTTCGGCTTAACAACCTCTGAACCTTTTTTCGGATCTCATAAATACTAAAGGGTTTAAAAACAAAATCGAAATTTCTATGGTCAAAAACATTTACAACCTCTTTCGATGTTCGATATTCCATCATCAGTAATACAGCTATATTTTGATTGTATTCGATTAATCTCTGTAAAAAGCCTATCCTGGAATCCAGTGGATGAATTATTCCCAGAATCACAAGCTCTATATCTTCGGTATTAGCCAATGAAAAGGGATTTTCATCAAAACCTGATGTTATAATGCTAAAATTGTCTTTGAATATTATTCGAAGAGATTCTCTTACACTGAGAGAATCATCTACAACCAATATCTTTCTCATATTCTTCTCTGGTTGTAACTACTCAGCCACCGATCTACGCTGATCATCACTGATATTTTTTCTTTTATTATCATATACAAATCGTAACTACTCAAGTTCAACGTTCCAAGGTTCACGGTTCAAAGTTAGAGCAACCAACCGTGAACTGTGAACCTGACAACCTGAATAGTTACTTTGTATTTAAATCTATCTGCGTTCA
>PFIF01000112.1:0-1220 GCA_002782605.1 Deltaproteobacteria bacterium CG_4_8_14_3_um_filter_43_13
TTGTAGTTTTTTAACTAAGGGCTTCGTTAATCACAACTTTGGTAAGATTAGCAATTACACTCTCATCCCACCTCACTATCTACTATGTTGGTATCACATTTAATCTTTTCTACTGCTCACTATGGCCCAATTAACCCATTTTGACGATGAAGGAAGATCTAAGATGGTAGATATTACCGAGAAGGCAGTTACCAGGCGTGAAGCAATCGCCTCTGGCACTATAACAATGAAACCAGAGACCTTCCAAATGATAGTCAGAAGGGAGATCAAAAAAGGGGACGTCTTAGAGGTTGCTAAAATAGCAGGCATAATGGCAGCAAAAAAGACCAGCGATTTGATTCCAATGTCTCATCCCATAAATATAACCACTGTTGATATCCGTTTTAATCCAAACCAGGCAGACAGTAATATCGGCATCGAATCAAAGGTAAGGGTTGTTAGTAATACAGGGGTAGAGATGGAGGCACTTGTGGCAGTGTCAGTAACAGCCTTAACTATCTATGATATGTGTAAATCAACAGATCGCGAGATGGTCATTTCAGATATAAAGCTACTCAAAAAAAGCGGGGGGAAAAGCGGTGATTATATAAACAGGAAGATACCTAAGGGAGAGAAAGAATGAAAGATTTGTCCAAAGAGAATCAAGAAAACTCTCAAGAGACCTTAAAAATAAATACCTTGTTGGAAATAAACAAGGCTTTAAGTAAGGAAAGAGAGGATCTGATCGGGGAAAATCTGCACCTCCGTTATGAGCTGGAAAAACTAAAGGGAGTCAACCCCATAGATAGACATGAGTTGAAGACAAATCCACAAAAACAACTCTCCATAGAAAAGGTTTTAGAAAAGAAACTGGATGAGATAATAACAGTACTGGACGTAAAGACTGAAGGCAAGAGAAGATTATATGCCGATATTATATCCAACGTAGAGAAGATATTAATAAAGTTGGCACTTAATAGGACAAAGAATATAAAGTATGAGGCGGCTCGTTTTCTAGGGATTAACAGGAATACTTTACATAAAAAGATGAATGATTTAAATATTTCGTAACTACTCAGGTCGCCACCAAGGCACAAAGACACAAAGGTTATTTATAAATTTCAGCTCCCTATCTGACAACTTACTTACAACAGCAGGCTTAAGCCCGCTGTTGTAAGTTTTTTAGTGCCTTGGTGTCTTAGTGGCCTAATAGTTACGATTTGATAAGCAAAATCAGCCCT
>PFIF01000112.1:1238-1386 GCA_002782605.1 Deltaproteobacteria bacterium CG_4_8_14_3_um_filter_43_13
CTGCTACTTACTTAGTTAGTGTCTATCCATAAACTCCCCCTCCCCTGGAGGGAGGGGGTTGGGGGGAGGGGCAGGGTGGGGGTGAAGAATCGCTATGTTGCCCCCTCCCCTTAATCCCCTCCCACCAAGGGAGGGGAGACATTTTTGG
>PFIF01000112.1:1422-13946 GCA_002782605.1 Deltaproteobacteria bacterium CG_4_8_14_3_um_filter_43_13
GTCAAAGCACTAGTTAGCTGGGATAACACAACATGACGAATTTTCAAGAAATCATACTATCACTTCAAAGGTTCTGGTCTGACAGGGGTTGCGTCATTCAACAACCCTATGGTGTTGAGGTTGGAGCCGGAACCTTTAACCCTGCCACCTTTCTTCGGGTTATAGGCCCTGAGCCATGGAATGTGGCATACGTTGAACCCTCCCGCCGACCTACCGACGGCAGGTACGGAGAAAATCCAAACCGTCTTCAACATTACTATCAATTTCAGGTAATAATGAAACCTTCCCCAATGGATATTCAAGATACATATCTAAAGAGTTTAGAAAGCCTTGGCATAGACCTGTTAGCCCATGATATAAGGTTTGTTGAAGATGATTGGGAGTCTCCTACCCTTGGTGCCTGGGGGTTGGGATGGGAGGTCTGGCTGGATGGGATGGAAATAACCCAGTTCACCTATTTTCAGCAGGCTGGCGGCATAGACCTCAAGCCTGTTTCTGTTGAGCTGACGTATGGGCTTGAAAGGATTGCTATGTACCTCCAGGGGATAGATAACGTATTTGATCTTAAATGGGCAGGAAAGATAAGATACGGGGATATACATCATCAAAGTGAGGTAGAATTCTCTGTGTATAATTTTGAGCTGGCTGATGTGGCTATGCTGTTTAATCTGTTTGACATGTATGAGAAAGAATCTTTAGAGCTGATCAATAAGGGCTTGGTATTACCGGCTTATGAGTACTGTTTAAAATGCTCTCATACCTTTAACCTGCTGGATGCAAGAAAGGCTATAAGTGTCACTGAAAGAACGAGTTTTATAGGCAGGGTGAGAAACCTTGCAGGATTATGTGCAAAGGGTTATCTTAAACAAAGGGAAGAGATGGGATTCCCACTGCTTAAATCGGGAATTGTAAGTCGTGAATCGTAAATAGTAGGAGTTGGGGTCTGCCCCCAACTCTTTAGGGTCAGACATATGTCAAAAGAGTTACTCTTGGAAATAGGAACAGAGGAGATTCCATCAGGGTTTGTACCCAAAGCCCTGAAGGATATGAAGGAACTCATCGAAAAGGAGCTTAAGAACCTTAGAATCGGATTTGGAGAGATAAAAACCCTGGGTACTCCCAGAAGGCTGGTGCTCTATATTGACCATATGTCGGACAAGCAGGAGGATACCTATGTAGAGATAATAGGACCGTCAAAAAAGGTGGCTTTCGACGAAAACGGGGATCCAACAAAGGCAGCCATAGGTTTTGCACGAGCCCAAGGGGTAAACCCAAGCGATCTCCAACAGGTAAGCATCCTTAAGGGAGAATACCTGGCAGTCAGAAAAAAGGAGATGGGCAATGATACAAAAGGGGTCCTCTCTTCGATCCTGCCAGAGTTCATTACGTCTATCCCCTTCCCCAAATCCATGAGATGGGGAGACTCGTCAATAAGGTTCGTCCGCCCCATCCACTGGATTCTGTGTATGTTTAATGGGGAGATAGTTCCTTTCAAGATGGATAATACTGAAAGCGGAAACCAATCCTTTGGTCATCGTTTTATGAAACCAGATCCATTTAAGGTACAGGACTTTAACCACTATATTCAGCGCCTCAGAGATGCCTACGTTATTATAGATCCAATAGAGAGAAAAGAGAAAATAAAAGAGATAATCTCTCACTCTGCTACAGCGGTATCAGGGAAGGTATTAAAGGATGATGATCTGCTGGATAATGTAACCTATCTGGTGGAATATCCGACAGCAATAGTGGGAAGATTTGAAGAGGGGTTTTTGAATCTGCCCAGAGAGGTTCTGATATCCAGCATGAGGGAACATCAGAAGTATTTTTCCATAGTCGATGATGCTGACGGACTGTTGCCATACTTCATTGCTGTTAACAATACCTTGGCAAAAGATCCTGAAATAGTTGTCAGTGGAAATGAGAGGGTCTTGAAGGCCAGGCTATCTGATGCCAGGTTTTTCTTCAAAGAAGACCAAAAGATACATTTCTCAGAGAGGGTTCACCACTTAAAGGAGATAGTCTTCCAATCAGAATTGGGAACCTTTTATGAAAAGGTTATGAGGTTCCAAAAGATGGCCGAATACCTGGCATTGGAGATTATGCCTGAACTCAAAGAGACAACGAAAAAGGCTGCCCTTCTCTGTAAAGCCGATCTGACTTCCGGGATGGTTGGAGAGTTTCCAAAACTTCAGGGGGTCATGGGCAGAGAATATGCCTTGCTTTCGGGCGAAGCCGTAGAAGTGGCAACTGCCATCTATGAACATTACCTCCCCAGATTCGCCGGGGACGTCCTCCCGTCTACCCACGCAGGGGCATTCGTCAGCATAGCCGATAAGTTAGATACGGTGGTAGGGTGTTTTGGGGTTGGACTGGTTCCAACAGGTACATCTGATCCCTATGCCTTAAGACGTCAGGCATTGGGAATTATTAACATCGTCCTGGATAAAAAATATCCCATCTCACTTAAGAAATTAATTGAAAGAAATATAGAATACCTGAATGGTAAGATATCCAGGGATCCCGTTATGGTTAAAGAGGGAGTCCTCGAGTTCTTTAGACTCCGCCTTCAACATCAGTTAACGAGTCAGGGATACCCTTATGACACAATAGATGCGGTTCTCTCTTTGTACTTTGACGATATGGCTGATTCTTTTGAAAGGATAAAGGCATTACAAGAGTTGAAGAATCAGCCCGATTTTAAACCTCTGGCAATAGCCTTTAAAAGGGCTTCCAATATATTAAGCCAATCGCATCCGGGGGGAGAGGTCGTCCCATCCTTATTCCAGGATTCCGTGGAAAACACCCTCTTAGAGGCATATAAGGAGATCGAAGGATATGTTGTAAAACTGATTTCTAAAAAGAGATATCTTGAGGCTTTGATCAAAATGGTTCAACTCAGAAAACCCGTGGATGATTTTTTCGATAACGTAATGGTGATGGTAGAAGATGATAAAACAAGGGAAAACAGGCTCGCTATACTTGCCGAAATATCGGGGCTTTTTTTAAAGATCGGTGACTTTTCGAAGATTGTAACCGAATAGTGTTGATACATGTTTGGGATTTAAATACCGTGAATCGTAAGTCGTAAGTCGAATGAAAATAAAAGCCCCGTTTCCGACTCTCGATTCACGATTTACGACTTAAAAACATAGGAGGTATGTTCACGTGAAAAAATACGTCTACTTCTTTGGCAGTGGAAAAACTGAAGGCAATGCAAAAATGAAGGAGCTTTTGGGCGGCAAAGGATGTAATCTGGCAGAGATGGCAAACCTTGGCATCCCGGTTCCTCCTGGATTTACCATAACAACAGAGGTCTGCACCGCATATTATGATAATAATGGAAATTATCCTGAGGGGTTAAAGGCTCAGGTTGAAGATAATTTAACCAGGATTGAAACCGCTATGGGGGCAAAATTTGGCGATGAGGATAATCCACTTCTGGTATCAGTAAGGTCCGGGGCACGGGTATCTATGCCAGGTATGATGGATACGGTGCTTAATTTAGGATTAAATGACATGACGGTCAAGGGGCTTATCAAACAATCCAATGATGAAAGATTCGCTTATGACTGTTACCGCAGGTTTGTGCAGATGTACGGAGATGTGGTATTGGGCCTGAAGCCCGTAGAGAAGTATGAAAGGGACCCCTTTGAGGTTATCCTGGAGGCAAAGAAGGAGAAGAAAGGAGTTACCTTTGATAATGAGCTAAACCATGTTGATCTCAAAGAATTAGTAGCAGAGTTCAAGCTTGAAATCAAAAAGAGACTCGGCGTTGACTTCCCCGAGGATCCCATGGAACAGTTATGGGGGGCAATTGGAGCCGTATTCGGTTCATGGAATAATGAGAGAGCGATTGCCTATCGTGAACTCAACAACATACCCAGACATTGGGGAACAGCAGTGAATGTACAGACAATGGTCTTCGGAAATATGGGTGATGACAGCGGTACAGGGGTGGCATTTACCCGTGATCCATCTACAGGGACGAATATATTTTATGGAGAATACCTCATGAATGCCCAGGGAGAAGATGTGGTGGCAGGCATTCGTACCCCAAAACCTATCAACAAAATCCAAAAAGGGGATAGCCCTCTTCCCTCTCTGGAAGAAGAACTGCCTGATATTTATGGCCAACTGGTCGGCATTAGAGATAAACTTGAGAAGCATTATAGAGACTTACAGGACATTGAATTTACCATCCAGAAAGGAAAGCTCTGGATGCTCCAGACTCGCTCCGGGAAACGTACCGGTTTTGCTGCCCTCCGTATAGCGGTAGAAATGGTGAGGGAAGGGTTGATCAAAAAAGAAGAAGCGATTATGAGGATAGAGCCTGAACAGTTAAACCAGTTGCTAAATCCTGTCTTCGACCTGGAAGAAAAGAGAAATGCAATAAAGGGAGGGAGACTGCTGGCCAGAGGATTGAATGCAGGGCCTGGGGCTGCCTGTGGCAAGGTTGTATTCAATGCTGCAGAGGCAGAAGAACTTGCCAAAAAAGGTGATAAAGACATTATACTGGTGAGGATTGAGACATCACCCGAAGACATTAGAGGGATGAATGCAGCAAAGGGTATCTTAACCGCCAGGGGTGGAATGACATCCCATGCTGCCCTGGTTGCCAGACAGATGGGAAAGGTTTGTGTGGCTGGCTGTGGAGCATTGGAGATTGACTACACCGCGCAAAAGATGAAAGTTGGGAACAACACCATAAAAAAGGGAGACTATATCTCTATTGATGGCACCCTTGGAGAGGTTATCCTCGGTAAGATCCCCACCACTCCATCAGAAACTTTACAGGTACTGATAGATAAAACTTTGAAGCCAGAAGACTCACAGACGCATCAGATATATGCAGAGATAATGTCCTGGGCAGATGAAATCAGGGCTTTGAGGATACGCACCAATGCCGACAAGCCCGATCAGGTTAGCACTGCCATAAGTCTTGGCGCTGAGGGCATAGGACTCTGCAGAACTGAACATATGTTCTTTGAAGGAGATCGTATAGACTCAGTCCGGGAGATGATCCTGTCCGATGACAGGGCAGGAAGGGAAAAGGCATTGGGAAAACTTCTGCCAATGCAGAGGGAAGACTTTGCGAGTATCTTCAGGCTGATGAACGGGATGCCGGTTACCATCCGAACCCTTGATCCCCCCCTTCATGAATTCCTTCCTGGGAATCCAAAAGATGTCAATATACTGGCTAAAAAAATGGGGATATCCAAAAAAAAGCTGACCTCCAGGATAGAAAGCCTGCATGAGACCAATCCCATGCTTGGCCATAGGGGATGCCGTCTCGGCATAGTCTATCCGGAGATTACCGAGATGCAGGCAAGGGCAATATTTGAAGCGGCGTGCCAGGTGGCAAAAGAGGGCATCAAGGTTTTTCCTGAAGTGATGATACCCCTTGTGGGACATGTAAAGGAATTGATTATGCAGAAAGAGGTAGTGGACAGGGTTGCAAAAGAGGTCATAGTCGCTTATGGGATCGAGTTAGACTACCTGGTGGGAACAATGATAGAGCTGCCCAGAGCGGCTATTACAGCGGACGAGATAGCCCAGGTTGCGGAGTTTTTCTCCTTCGGCACCAATGACCTAACTCAGATGACCTTTGGATTGAGCAGGGATGACGCAGGTAAATTCCTGCCCTCCTATATCAAAGAAGGTATACTGGAAACGGATCCGTTTCAACAATTGGATCAAGGTGGGGTTGGAAAGTTAGTTGAGATAGGTGTACAGAAGGGGAGAGGGGAGAAGCCATCTTTAAAAGTAGGTATATGTGGAGAACACGGCGGAGACCCCAGTTCAATAGAGTTTTGCCATAGAACAGGCCTGAACTATGTTAGCTGTTCTCCTTACCGTATTCCTATAGCAAGGCTGGCAGCGGCACAGGCGGTGTTGAGGGGTAAGGAGTCAGAAGTCAGAAGTCAGAAGTCAGAATAGACTCAAAACAAGCTACAGAGATATGGTGATAAGAAGGAAAGAACGCCTTGACAAACTATTGGTTGATCGAGGCTTAGCCCAGAGCCGGGAAAGGGCAAGCGCCCTGATTATGGAAGGTAAGGTCTCTGTAAATGGTATCAGGGTTGATAAGGCAGGCACAAAGGTATCAACTGATTCTTCCCTGAAATTAAAAGAGAATGATATACCCTACGTAAGTCGTGGGGGGGTAAAGTTAGCCTATGCCCTGGATGAATTCAAGCTGGAGGTAAAGGACAAGGTAGCCCTTGATATAGGGGCTTCTACCGGGGGTTTTAGTGATTGTCTATTGCAAAGGGGAGCTAGAAAGGTCTATGCCGTTGATGTAGGCTATGGACAACTCGCATGGAGAATAAGACAGGACCCCCGGGTGGTCAGTCTGGAACGCAGGAATATCCGTTACATAACCCCGGAAGAGATCGGTGAAAAAGCCGATCTGGCTGTAATAGACATCTCATTCATATCCCTGACCAAGGTCCTAATCAAAGTGACTGAACTGATAAAAGAAAAAGGCTATATGATAGCCTTAATAAAACCCCAATTTGAAGTAGAAAAGGGGGAAGTCGGTAAAGGGGGAATAGTTAAGAACCCTGAAAAGCATAGGCAGGCAATTCAAAAGATAGAAGGATTCGCCTCCCTTCATGATCTAAAGGTACTGGGACTTATTGACTCCCCTATATTGGGAGCCGATGGGAATAAAGAGTTTCTGATATACCTAGCTAAATCGTAAGTCGTAAGTCGTAAATATCGCAAATAGGATAAAACCCATTTACGATTCACGATTCACGAAGTCCCAATTGAGGAAGCAAAAAATGCATGTAAGACTGGCCAAGACAGCAGGCTTCTGCATGGGTGTCAGGAGAGCCATAGATATTGCATTAGATGCCATAAACGGGAAAGACAATGTACATACCTATGGTCCCTTGGTCCACAATCCCCAGGCCATTGAGATGCTTGAGAGCAAAGGTATAAAGGCTCTTGATGAACTAAATGGGACGTTGTCAGGAACTGTGGTCATAAGGGCACACGGGATCAGTCCCAAAGAGCGGGCACAAATTAAAGAAAAAGGATTAAATATCCTGGACGCCACCTGCCCCAGGGTAATAAAAGTCCAGTCTATAATCAAAAGACAGGCAAAAGAAGGATATCATATTGTTATTGTGGGAGATAAGAAACACCCTGAAGCAATAGGGCTTCTGGGATTCTCCTTGGATAAGGGTACGGTAGTAAGTAGTATAGAAGAGGTTGGTCAGTTACCGGCAGATATGAAAAAGGTCTGTGTTGTAGCCCAGACAACCCAGGACACCTCAAAATTCACAAAGATTTCTGAGAAGATCCAGGAGAGGTTTCCTGAAGTTATAGTATTCAACACCATCTGTGACTCTACCTCAAAAAGGCAAAAAGAGGCAATCCATCTGGCAAAGAAGGTAGATGGCATGGTGGTTATCGGGGGGCGAAACAGCGGTAACACACGGAGGTTGGCAGAGATATCAGAATCCACCGGTACCCAAACCCTATTTGTGGAGACAGAAGAAGATATTGACCCGGAAAAACTAGCAGATTGCCATACCATAGGGGTTACAGCAGGTGCATCAACCCCAAACTGGATGATAAACAGGATAGTTGACAGGATAGAGAGTATTCAAAAGAGGCGGAGTTCAGTCTTTTCAAGGTTCTGGTCAGACTCTCTGGGATTTCTTGTGAAGAGCAACATATATGTTGCCTTTGGTGCGGGTTGTCTCAGTTATGTCAGCTGTTTACTCCAGGGAATTACCCCGAGGTTATCCTATTTTCTTATTGCCGGCTCCTATGTATTCTCCATGCACATCCTCTATTATTTTATAGATAGGGAGGCTGCAAGGTATAACGACCCAGGCAGGGCAGAGTTTTATGAAAGACATCGGGGAACCTTTGTTACCCTTATCATCCTCTCTGTATTTACATCCCTTTTTCTCTCATTTGAGATGGGGAGGGGCGTTTTTGTTTTCCTTATAATCATCTCTCTTCTAGGATTGATATATGGGATTAAAATAATCCCCAAAAGCCTGTGGAATATGTTTCAATACAAGAAGTTAAAGGACATACCAGGCTCAAAAACTGTATTTGTAGCCCTTGCATGGGGAACGGTTATCTCAATCCTGCCAGCCCTAACGGCCAACCACAGGATTGATGTGTCCACCGTTATAGCCTTCTTATTTGTCGTTATCTTGGTATTTGTTCGGTCGGCTCTATTTGATATTATGGACATCCAGGGGGACCGAATCGTAGGCAAAGAGACTATCCCGATTATAATAGGGGAAAACAAGACCATTTACGTGCTGAAGTTGTCGTTAGGGATTCTATCCTTAATCCTCTTATCTTCATCTCTATCAGGCATGACACCATCTTTAGGCTATCTCCTTTTGGTGTGTGCCATCTATGCTTACAGTTACCTGTTTATTTACGAAAGGAAGAGAATATCCCATGGTGTTTTGCTGGAAGGCATGGTGGAGAGTAATTTTGTCCTTGGATGGTTAGTTTCTCTGATCTGGTTGTTTCTGTTGTCTTAGAATCACCCCCTCTACCCGTTCACTTCAACTTTAACAGAGAAAAAGGATCAACCCTGGCATCGTGCAAACGTACCCCCCAGTGGAGGTGGGGACCGGTTGACCTGCCGGTGGAACCTGCAAGACCTAGAACTTCCCCCTTTTTAACCCGCTGCCCTTCTTCTACATCAATTCTGGATAGATGAAAGTACATGGTATAGAGCCCTCTCCCATGGTCCACAACAACTGACTTCCCGCTAAAATACAGTTCATCTACCAATACCACAATTCCAGCATTTGATGACCGTATCTCTTCTCCCATTCCTGCTTCCAGATCAACTCCACTATGGCGATTCCTTGGCAAGTCGTTGAGAATACGCCTAACCCCGAAGGGGCTTATAACCTCTCCGTCTAAAGGCTTAATGAACTTCCCGCGCCAAAGCCTATCGCTTCTCTCCTTTGTCCATATCTCTTTTACCTTTTTTTCCTCATCCTCCACCTGCTTTAAGGTATCCTCATCCAACTCGACCATCTCTTCCGGCAAGGTTATTCTCTGTTCGCCAAAATCCCTCTCTTTTATCCTTATACGATACCTGCCCTTTACAGTTTTACCTGAACGGCTTTTTGCCGATATTACCAGTTGATAGGTTCCTGGATCAGTTTCCATGTCTATACCAATCAGAGTTCGAAACAACCTACCCTTCTTTACTTTATAAAAGGAAAGGTCTTTCCCCTGAAACTCTCCTGTGAGTGAACGAATACCTTTGGCAACAAGCACATTAACCACACATATATCACCCTGCTCTATCTTTCTGGGGAGCCAACCTACCTTAAGGGAAACCTCTTTCTGTTTTGCGAAAGCAGTTCCTGATAAAAGAAGGATGGAGAGGAAAACAGAAAGCAAGCTATAGATTAAAAAACGAACCTTCAATTTAGTATATCCTTAAAGATGAAAGATTCACTTTGGAGCGAGCATGAGCAGGATTTTTGGGGCACCCATCTTAACGAAGCGGAAGATAAGCATTTTCAGGCTGTTTGATACGCCGTAGGCGGAGAGTTCCTGAAAATGCGTGGAGCGAGTCATAGATGGGTCAAAAAACCTGCTCTAGGAAGCGGAAAAGGGGAACTTTCAGCGTTAACAATTTAATATTTTTCAAAACTCTCTTCCACAAAGTATCAAGTCCCCTCTATAAGTTGTTTAATCTGACCTATTATCTCTCCCCTGTGTAATTTGACATTTATCCTGTCACCAACCTTTAATCCCTTCACATCTTTCAAGATACTGTAGTCGGGCAGAGCCCTGGTTATACTGTAACCCCTTCGCAGAACGTTCAAGGGACTTAACCTATCCAGCCCCTCCAGTGACCTCTCAAACCTGTGCCTTTGATTTCCCAGATAATGCCTTATATGGACATCTATCTCTTTATTCAGTTGGGAAACAAAGTTTTTTAACTCCCCTATCCTGCCCTTGGGACTTCTGGAGATAAGGGCATCTTTTTTCCTCTCAAGCTGTTCAGCCTTTCGTCGCAACAGATTGGATGTGTTGACAGATAGATGATTGAAAATATCATCAATCCTCAGCCTAAAATCGTCTATTCTTCTTCTCGGGTCCGATAGCCTTTTCTCAAGGAAACCCAGTTTATTACGATTGGATTCAAGAGATTGGAATACAAGATTTTCCAGTCTTCCCATCCAGTTTTCCAGGTAACTCACGAGTTCGGACTTGTTGGGCACTACAAGTTCTGCGGCAGCAGACGGTGTAGGGGCACGGAGGTCTGCTACAAAATCCGAAATTGTAAAGTCTATTTCATGTCCAACTGCAGAAATTACAGGGATATCTGAGTGGTAGATTGCCCTTGCAACAATCTCCTCATTAAAAGCCCATAGATCCTCCAGGGATCCCCCCCCTCTTCCCACAATCATCACATCAATCCCGGATATTCTGTTGAGCTCTTCTATAGCGTGGGCTATTTCGGAAGATGCCCCTTCTCCCTGAACCCGTACAGGTAAGATAAGAATCTCTATGCTTGGAAACCGACGGAGGATGATATTTATCATATCTTGAACAGCGGCTCCTGAAGAAGAGGTAACCAATCCTATCTTCCTGGGTAACAGGGGCAATGGTTTTTTATGAGAATTATCAAAGAGCCCTTCACTTTTTAGCCTCTCTTTCAATTGTTCATAAGCCAGTTGAAGGGCACCAACCCCCTTTGGTTCTATATAATCGACTATCAACTGATAATCGCCCCTGGGTTCATAGACACTGACTCTACCTCTGGATATTACCTGAATGCCATCCTTTATCTCGAATTTGAGGAATCTCATATGGGATCTGAAGACTACTGTTTTGATCTGACTGTTTTCGTCTTTGAGGGTGAAGTATAGATGGCCTGAAGAAGGGGACCTAAGATTGGATATCTCGCCTTCTACCCAGACACTGTCGAAACTGGATTCCAACTGAAGCCTTATCTGCCGGGTAAGCTCTGAAACGGTTAAAATATCGAGGCTTTTGGTCATTGGGATATTAAATATTCCTTCCTTATTTTATCGGAAACCTCTCTGGTAAGTGACAGGGTTTTCTCTGCCAATTCCAGACTGAGTGACCCGGCTCCGCAGCTGGGGGTAATCAAGGATTGTTTCAATAGCTTTTCGAATTCAATCCCCTTCTCTGTCAACCTTTGAATGCCATGTTTCCACTTTGATACCAGAGAGTTACCGGTCTCTCGTGATAAAAGATCAGAGTCATGGGTGGGAACGATACCCCAGGCGATAATGCCTCCCCGTTCGATAAATCCCCTTAACTCCTTTTCATATATAAGCAGGTTATCAAAGAATCCATAGGCATCAAAACTGAGGATATCTATATCGGTATTCAGGAGCAATGCCCAGTCAGTATTTTCACAGCAATGGGCAGCCGCTATTCCCCCTTCTTTGTGGATAAACCCGATTATCTCCCCCAGGGATTTCTGGATATCCTCTTTTGACACACTTATAAAGATTGATGACCCATAACCCACCAGACCAGGCTCATCAATTGAGATTATCACCGGCACCCCAAAAGGCTTAAATTTTTTAACCTGCCATTTGGCCTTCATCGCTAGACTCTTCACTATTATATCCTTAAGTGTTGGATCGTAATAGGCATATCGCTTTGCTTTATCTTTTAAACCCGTCCCCAGAGTGAAAGGTCCGGTAATCTGGCCTTTAATAGCAAAAGGCAAAGGTGAACCGTCTTTCAATGCATCGATCAAGGCATATAATCCCGAGGCATACTCAGGAGAGACAGCAAATCTTTTTTCTAAATGAGTTGATGAGCCACTCTCTGTAACAGAGATATAGTCTTCATAGAACTCGAGCACTGCCCCTTCAAACTCCTGCCCTTCATTCATGAAATGGGGGCTCCCTTCATTCCATACCAGCCCTGGTATGCCTTCGATAAACTGGGCTAGCATATCCTCTTTAGGGAGTTTGGGCATCTGAACCCATGCAGGGATATGGGGAGTATATCGGAGCATCAACTGGGTAGCCTCTCTGGCATCCGTATGGGGCAGGCTCCCTATAGTTGTTGGTAAACAGTTACCTGAAAATTCCATCATTACTACTCCCCTCGATCAGGTTGACCTACAGATTGGGCAGTCTTACCATAATTCCAGTTTGTTCATTTATAATAAATCAATCTTTTCAACAGGATATCTTCAACATTCTGCCTTCCATCCAAAACAGACAAAACATAAACTTTCATTTCAGATATTCTGTATATAATTCTCCAAGGCGGGATGATTAATTCACGATATAGAAAGATACCTTGATCTTGAAGCTCTGGTACTATGCGGCCTCTTTCAGGAAGGGCATAAAGCTCTGATGCTTTTTGCTTGATCTTTTTGAGTATCTTTAACGCATTTGCCGGGCCGTCTGTGGCAATATATTCAATAATTTCCGTGACTACTCACGTAGTCAGGCTGAAGCTGTTTAGACTGAAGGCTGAAGGAATCAGAAAAGCACGATTGAAGCGCTTTGGTGGAG
>PFIF01000101.1:0-400 GCA_002782605.1 Deltaproteobacteria bacterium CG_4_8_14_3_um_filter_43_13
GTTCGGTATAGTTGTAAGCGGGGAAAACATCAAAGACCCTTTAGAATTGAAATCTATATGCACCGCAATTGAAGATATGCCCTCCAGGGTAGCCATAGGAAGATGTGCATCATTGGGAACACTGACAAGAGAAACTGCCCTTGACTTGAAGAAAGCAGGGTTGGAGCGCTATCACCACAATCTTGAAACATCAGAGAGCTTCTTCCCAAAGATATGCACAACCCATTCTTATCAGGAAAGAGTAAACACAATCAAGATAGCAAAGGAAGAGGGATTCAGGGTTTGCTGTGGTGGGATATTTGGTCTTGGGGAGACCCCGGAGCAAAGGCTGGAATTCGCCTTTACCCTGAAAGAGCTGGGAGTGGATTCCATACCACTCAATTTCTTAAACCCCATACCT
>PFIF01000101.1:663-3539 GCA_002782605.1 Deltaproteobacteria bacterium CG_4_8_14_3_um_filter_43_13
AGGCACAAAGCACCAAAGCACCAAAGGCACAAAGTCAAGAGATATGAAAAGAATGAGTTGGTTAAGTTCCCATAAAATGTTTACAAAGCGGTACTTGGACAGGTTGTGTCCTACATTCCGGTCGTTTTCCTAAAACTTTGTGCCTTTGTGCCTTTGCCTCTTTGTGCCTGGATAGTTACAAAGAATATACAGGAGGCAATAAATGATCGCTGAGAGTAAGCACCTGGAACTTGAGCTGGATGATAAAAGGTATATATGGCATCCATTTACCCAGATGAAGGATTACGTCAAAGAAAAACCGCTCATTATTGAGAGAGGAGAGGGTTCTTTTCTATGGGACATATACGGAAATAAATACCTGGACGGCATATCATCTCTATGGGTTACTGTACACGGACATTGTCGGGAAGAGATAACTCAGGCAATAACAGAGCAGGCAAAAAAGGTCTCCCATACTACCCTTCTCGGCTTATCCCATCCCCCTGCAATAGAGCTTGCAAAAAGGCTGGCACAGATAACCCCAAAGGGCCTCAATAAGGTATTTTACTCTGACAGTGGTGCTACTGCAGTAGAGATAGCCTTAAAGATGGCATTTCAATATTGGCTGCAAAAGCCCAACGGCTGCTCTGATAAAAAAAAGTTTGTCTCATTGAAGAATGCTTACCACGGCGATACCATAGGTGCCGTAAGTGTGGGAGGAATCGACTTGTTCCACAAAACCTATCAACCCCTGCTCTTTGATTCCCTAAAGGGTGAATCTCCGTATTGCTATCGTTGTAATCTTGGAAAGACCTATCCCTCCTGTGACCTTGGGTGTCTCACTCAGGTAGAAGATGTTATAAAAAAGCATCACCATGAGACATCTGCCATGATTGTTGAACCCATGGTTCAGGGCGCTTCCGGGATGCTGGTTTCTCCCCCGGGTTATCTCAAAGGGATAAGAGAACTCTGTACAAGATACAACATCCTGATGATTGCCGATGAAGTTGCTGTGGGGTTTGGCAGAACCGGCAAGATGTTCGCATGTGAGCACGAGGACGTAGCACCAGACATTCTCACATTGGGCAAAGGGATCACTGGCGGTTACCTTCCCCTGGCAGCCACTATTGCTACCGATGAAATATACAATGCATTTTTAGGAGAATACGATGAGTTCAAGACCCTCTTCCATGGTCATACCTACACAGGAAATCCTGTGGCATGTGCTGCTGCATTGGCCAGCCTGGACGTCTTTGAGAAGGATAGAACAATTATAGAGCTTCAGAAAAAGATCGAGTTCCTGGAGAAGGGTCTTAAGAGGTTTTGGGATTTGAAGCATGTGGGAGATGTAAGGCAAAAGGGATTTATGGTTGGGATAGAACTGGTTTCAAACAGGGATTCAAAAGAGCCCTTTCCACCACAAAATAAGACAGGTATAAAGGTTATCATGGAGGCGAGAAGAAGGGGCGTAATACTGAGACCCCTTGGTGATGTAATAGTCCTTATGCCCCCTTTGAGTATTACACTGCAAGAGTTGGATGAGTTGCTTAAGGTCACTTTCGATTCTATTAGAAGTGTCATACCCGTAAACTGTAAACTGTAAACTGAGAACCGTGAACGGTTACCCAATTACCATGAGCCTGACTATAGATCAATTCTTGAAACAAGAGCTAGAGAGATTGAAAACATCAGGCCTCTATAGAGATATGAAAAGGATTACAGGGCATATAGATACGACTGTTTCAATAGATGGCAAAGAGGTTATTCTCCTGTCATCCAATAACTACCTGGGGCTGGCCTTCCATCCCAAATTGAAAGAGGCCGCAGCTTCTGCCCTGAGGGAGTATGGCACAGGGGCATGTGCATCCCGACTGATTTCCGGGAACATGGAAATTCATGAAGAGCTAGAGAACAAGACGGCAAAATTCAAAGGGTGTCAATCGGCTATCGTATTTCCTACTGGATATATGGCCAATATTGGAGTAATAACCTCCTTAGCAGGCAATGGTGATCTTATTCTAAGTGACGAACTGAATCATGCCAGCATAATAGATGGTTGCAAGTTAAGCGGGGCTGAAGTAAGGGTTTATCCTCATAAGAATATTGAAAAACTCAAAGAGATTCTCTCACAAGGCAACGCATCTTCCTCAAAGGGTAGCTATAAGAGAATGCTTATCGTTACCGATGGGGTGTTCAGCATGGATGGAGATATAACCCCTTTACCCGAGATATTAGACGTCGCCAGGGAAGAAGATGCCCTGGTAATACTCGATGATGCCCATGCTACAGGGGTGCTGGGTGAAAACGGAAAAGGTACAGCAGAACACTTTGGCTTAACAGATGAAAATTTAATTCATATGGGGACTTTTAGCAAGGCATTGGGGAGCATGGGTGGATATATAGCAGGATCAAAGGTTATAATCGAATATCTAAGGAACAATGCCAGGCCTTTTATCTACTCTACAGCCCTACCCCCAAGTGTTTGTGCTTCTTCTATTGCAGCTATTGACATACTGGAAAAGGAACCTTCGATTCGAACCCGTTTATGGAGGAACATTGCCCGATTCAGGAAAGGATTAACAAACCTGGGTTACAATACCATGGAGAGTCAAACTCAGATCATACCAATACTCATTGGGGACGCCTCCTTGACTATGAAATTCGCAACGGCAATATTCCAAAAAGGAGTCTATGCCCCTGGAATACGGCCACCCACCGTTCCCGAAGGAAAGAGCAGGATAAGAACCAGTTTAATGGCTTCCCACACAGATGAACAGATAGACAAGGTATTGGCAGTATTTGAGAGCGAGGGGCGTAGGTTACATATTATTTGAAAAATGGTTGAGAGCTTTGAAAAAGTACCCCTTTTCGCTTCAGCATACATTTTTTGACCCATC
>PFIF01000196.1 GCA_002782605.1 Deltaproteobacteria bacterium CG_4_8_14_3_um_filter_43_13
GGACGAATGGCTTAGAGCTGAAGGGTATAAAGTACTGAGATTTTGGGATAATGAAGTATTCAATAACTTAGAAAGTGTTTTGGAGTTTATCAGGGATGATCTTCTCACCCCTCACCCTAACCCTAACCCTCTCCCACAAGGGGAGAGGGAAAATAATTTTTGACAATAGGAGCGATGGTAAAAGGAGAATAATCTATGAAAATAGAATACGACAATGAGATTGACGCTTTGTATATTCGGTTACAGGAAAAACATGTGGATCGAACATCGGAAATTGCGGAAGGTTTAAATAGAGCCATTTTCCTATCACCAACTATTGACCTTGACACATCCGGGAAGATGATCGGGTTAGAGGTGTTGGACGCTGCGGACAGGTATTCTTTGACTGATATTTTCAACATTTCAACTGAAAATCTGATACTTGAAAAGGCATTGATGAAGAAAGTGATTTAAAAAACAGCAGAATGGAAACACAGCATATGATGAATTTCTTTGCCCTTTGATCTTTGACCTTTCAGCTATCAGCTTCGAGAGCCCTCAGCGCCTTATGGAGAGCATTTTGGGGGTTACTCCGTTCAACCGTTTTTGCTTTGTTTAACTGGGGTCAAAAACGAAGATATAGGGCTTAAAAACACCTATTTTTGGAACTTTAATCCAGAATAATCAAGCAGATGGCCCGACCCCCGGTTTAACCGGTTTACAGCTAAGGATTTTGGCCCCATATTTTCCGAGAGGAGGTTTCCTTATGCAAACAGAGATTTTAACGGATGAACAATACAAGGATTTATCTAGAAATCTCATCAAAGCCGTTGAAAGCCGCTGCAGAATACTGCCATTAAATTCCTTGAAAAAATCGAAATATATATTAAACAGGCCGATATACATCACGATTGAAACAGATGAAGATACCATCATTGCCACTCTGGACGACATTGAAGCATTTGCTTATGCCGATAATGAATTTGAGGCGATTAATGGTCTGTGCGATGAAATTGTTGAACTCTACGAAGATTTGAGGGAAAATCAGGGAAACTTGGGAATCTTACCCCAGAAATGGCTGGAATACCTGAACGAGGCAATAACCATCCATGAAGATTACTGATATTGAGAAAATATTCAACAAGTTGTCTCTACAGGTTCGTTCTACCAGCCATAACTATGGCTGGCTGACGGTCAACGGCAAAAAGATTCTCAGAGTTCATTACTCGCATGGAAGAGGCGATCTATCGGATAAGGTCATGCATAAAATTCGTGGTCAGTTGAAGCTGTCTGAAAAGGACTTTAAGAACCTGATCGCGTGCCCTTTGACTTATGAAGGTTATCTGGAAATTCTGAAGCGCAAAGGATTAATTGATTGAAGGGTTTAGAAGGTTTGGCTTTGCTTCGCAATCTTCATGACCTTGGAGTTCATACGGCATGTGATTCCGATCCGGGGATTGTCGCAGAAAGGAAGAGAGGATTTTAGGGATGTCTTTGTCGAAAAATGTCCAAGGAAAGAATTTATCCCCCACGATAAAGGCAGACAGAAGTGAACAAAATAAACAGTATATTGGCGATAAATTGAGGGTATTAACCTTATGGACGAAAAAGACATAAAAAAGATTGAAGAGGTTTTTAAACATCATATCGGTATCTTGTCCGACGATTTTCAGCACAAGCTAGACATTGTGGCTGAAGGACATCAGATGTTATCCGAAAAGCTTGATCGTGTCGAAAGCCACCTTGAACAAAGGATTGACCGCGTTGACCTGAGGCTCGACCGCCTTGAACAGAGGGTTACGGAGGTGGACGCCAAATTATCAAAGAAGATTGATGCCGTGGCTACTGATCTTGCTGCTCACCGGGCCGATACAGAGAGTCATAAGGCAGGGTACCGAATCAGTGAGAGCAGAGATTAGGTGCTCTACACAGATTGTTGCACTCTACGAGGATCTGAGGAGAAATCGGGGAAAATAGAGAGAATAATAATCATTCAGATAGATGAGAAACGGAGATGACGATGACGACAAAAAAACCGTTTTTTATTCGTTCAGAGTGGGACGAAGAAGCGCGCGTCTGGGTTGCGACCAGCGAGGATATTCCCGGACTTGCGACAGAAGCAGAAACCGTAGAAAACCTGATCGAAAAGCTTCGAGGCATGATACCTGAACTTCTGGAGGCAAACGGGATATCCCTGGATCAGGAAGTGCCCTTTGAAGTCTTGTCGCGACGATTCGAGTCTGCCCTACCACAGCATGCGGAAGCTTTTAATGGCTGATTTTACGCCGGAGTTGAAGAGAGTCTTGCGGTTTTAGGGCAGATATCTTTTTTCCGACTCCTATCAACGGCAAAACCCCAAAAAAAATAAGATTCGAGCCACGAGGATCGAGGATGAAAATTTCCCGCTTTGAAGACCTGGAATGCTGGCAAGCAGCTACTGAGTTAGCAACTGATATATCATCTAACGAATGACGGAGAAGTAGGTAGAGATTTTGGTTTGACAAAGGTAGGGGAAAAAGTGGCAATAGAAGGAAATGTCAAGAATAAAGATTTGATCCCTACCCCCAGAACTTGCGTCCCGCCCGTCTTGTATATTGTGAAAGGAGGTATTTTTAAATGAACTATAAGGTCATAATAGAGCCAGATATGGAATCTGGAGGTTATATCGCATATTGTCCTACGTTGAGGGGATGTGTGTCCGAGGGGGAAACAATTGAAGAGGCTTTAGAGAATATAAAAAAGGCGATGAAAGGATACCTTTTAGTTCTTGAAGAAGAGTTGGTCACAAAAAAGGAGGCGAAGATTTATGAGGTAGCTATTTGATGCCAAAGCTACCCGTATGCAAAGGAAAAGAGGCTATTAAAGCTTTTGAGAAAAATGGCTGGTCTTTAGCGAGATACATCGATGACCATTTTATTCTTAAGAAACAAGGAGAGAGATTTCTATTGTCGGTGCCGGATCATAATCCGATAAAGAAAGGAACTTTAAGAAGACTGATTCGAGATGCGGGATTGTCTGTTGATGATTTTATTAAACTGCTGGGTAGAAGTAGCAGAAGGAAATAGGGATTTCAAAATTTCTGAAAAGATAAAGC
>PFIF01000136.1 GCA_002782605.1 Deltaproteobacteria bacterium CG_4_8_14_3_um_filter_43_13
CCGTTCACAGTTTATGGTTTGCAGTTAACAGTTGGCAAAAATGCTCCAAGCTTTATATAACAGCGGGCTTAAGCCTGCTGTTGTAATTACCGTAAACCGTAAACTGAGAACCGTGAACGGTTACAAAAAAGTCTGGTGTCTAGAGTCTGAAGTCCGGTGTCTGAATTGCAGAGGAGATACGCTTCTTAAAAGAAAAGGATGGATTTGGAATATTGCCTCTACTTCGCATTGCTTTAGCACAGATCAATACAACTGTTGGTGATCTTTCAGGAAATGCAGAGAAGATAATCTGTTATATAGAGATGGCGAGGGAGAAAGGCGTAGAGCTCATCACATTTCCCGAGCTTTCCCTCTGTGGGTATCCTCCGGAAGATCTCCTTCTAAAACACCAGTTTCTTTGCGACTGCCAGAAAGCCCTTGAGGACATCGTAACCAAAACTTCAGGGATTACTTGTATTCTTGGCTTTCCTGAGATTTCTGAATCCTTTGTTTATAATGCTGCTGCCCTGATCCACAATGGTAATTTAATAGGCACCTATCGCAAAGTACTCCTTCCCAATTACGGGGTTTTTGATGAAAAGAGGTATTTTGAACCAGGTAAAGAGGGCTTCGTCCTTGTCTTAAACGGCGTACCTATTGGAATAAATATCTGCGAAGATTCCTGGTTTTCTGAGGGGCCGGCGAAGGTCGAGGTTCAAAAAGGTGGCGCCAGGGTGATAGCCAATATCTCTGCCTCTCCTTATTATGCAGAAAGACGAAAGGTAAGAGAACAGGTAATGAGAAAACTTGCCCGGGAGAATGAATGTTTCGTCTTTTATAACAATCTGGTAGGAGGGCAGGACGAACTGATATTTGATGGCGGGAGCTTTATCCTCGACCCCGAGGGGGGACTCCTGGCCAATTCTATACAGTTTGATGAAGACATGCTGGTGTTTGACCTTGAGATTACACAAGATGAACCTTCATGTTCAGAGAATTCATTGATGCTTTCAGACAAGCCTTCATCAGGAGAGGTTCGAATGTTCTCTATCTCTTCGGTTGTTCCCTCACAAAAACAGAAAATTCCTGAAGCCAGAATCCGTTGGCTTGACTATCCGGAAGAGGTCTATTCAGCTCTGGTTCTTGGGGTAAGGGATTATGTTAGAAAGAATGGATTCCCAAAGGTACTCATTGGCATCAGCGGGGGGATAGACTCTGCATTAACTGCCGCTATTGCTGTTGATGCCCTTGGAGCTGAGGCAGTCGTTGGAGTAACCATGCCCTCACGGTTCAGCTCCGAAGGAACAAAAGAAGATGCCTGTTTTCTATCAGACAATCTTGGAATTCGACTTATATCCATCCCCATTGAACATGTCTTTAACTCCTATCTTGACATACTCAAGCCCGTATTCGATGGAATGGCGCCTGATGTAACAGAGGAAAATATCCAGGCAAGAATCCGGGGGAATCTCCTGATGTCCCTTTCCAATAAATTCGGGTGGCTGGTGTTGACTACGGGCAATAAAAGTGAAACTGCTGTGGGATACTGTACCCTGTATGGGGATATGGCAGGTGGGTTTGCTGTAATAAAAGATGTAACCAAGACCATGGCCTATAAACTGGCTGAATTTAAGAATAGGCAAGCAGGAAGGCCCATAATCCCGAAGAGTATTATAGAAAGGGAACCGTCTGCTGAGCTAAGACCCGATCAAAAAGACCAGGATTCCCTGCCGCCTTACGACAAACTCGATGCCATCCTTCGTGCCTATATAGAGCAAGACATGGCTTATACCGAGATACTAAAGATGGGGTTTGATGGAGATATGGTCAAGAGAGTTATTCAGATGGTGGATAGAAACGAGTATAAACGTAGACAGGGACCCCCAGGGATAAAGATTACGCCAAGGGCATTTGGCAAAGACTGGAGGCTTCCGATTTCCAACCAATACACCAAACTGTACCTGGGTAGTTCATCCTGAAGGTTATCATATCTTTATCCACTCGTTTAAAAAAACTGGATGAATCCCTATAAAAAAAGCTCCCCCATCACAGGGGGAGCTTTTAAACGCAAAATGAAGCTCAGGTCCTACAGCTTCCGAACATTCTCCGCAGCCGGACCTTTGGGCCCGGCGACAACTTCGAAGCTTACCCGATCACCCTCTGCCAGCGATTTAAAACCCTCTGCCTGAATCGCGGAATGATGCACGAAAACGTCCTTGCCACCGTCTTGCTCGATAAAACCAAAGCCCTTTGAATCATTAAACCATTTAACCGTTCCTTCTGACATCTTTACCACTCCTTTTGTATTGGGTTCCTCTGTGGAACCATTTAAAATTTTGCCGAACTTCCGGCTGACAGTCTGTTTGTGTAAACTAAAAACCGCACTTTCCATTACTGAGGATTGTGCGGTCGTCTTCTTTGTAACTACGGTAACAACAAACAGGTACTGCACATCAACTGGAATTCATACTACATGATATTTTATGGAAATGCAAGCTTTTTTATTGTCCTTTATTGTCCTTTTTCAGAAGGGAAGAAAGGTTATAGGAAAATTTTCAACACCACATAAATGGCAGCCGAGATCAGTGCTGATATAGGGATCGTCAATATCCACGCCCAGACAATAGTACCGGCCACTCCCCAGCGAACAGCGGTTATGCGCTTCGTTGTACCCACCCCCACTATGGCGCCAGTAATGGTATGGGTCGTGCTGACGGGGATACCGGCAAAGGAAGCTCCAATGATGGTAATGGCTGCCGCAGTTTCCGCGCAAAAGCCACCGATAGGTCGCAGCTTTGTGATTTTCGTGCCCATTGTCTTGACGATGCGCCATCCTCCAGCCATGGTTCCCATGGCAATGACGGCATGACAGAGGATGACGATCCAGAAAGGAATATAAAAGGTCGGTCCCAGGAGACCTCTGTTATAGAGAATAATGGCGATTATACCCATGGTTTTCTGGGCATCGTTCATACCGTGACCCAGGCTGTATACTGCCGCGGATATAAGCTGCAACTTGCGGAATATCTTGTTTGATCTGGCAACAGTGGAACGGTAGTTGATGTTCAGGACTAAGATCATTATGGCCAGGCCGAGTACCAGACCCATTGTGGGGGAAAGAACGATAAAAACGGCTGTTTTTATTATGCCGCCTAAAACAAGTACCGCGGTGCCCCCCTTACCAGACCCGCGCCTATGAGGCCACCGATGAGGGCATGGGAAGAACTGCTGGGCAACCCGAAATACCAGGTGATGATGTTCCAGGCAATGGCCCCTCCCAGGGCAGAGAGGATGATTCTGTTTTCAACAATGGCGGGGTTGATGATGCCGGTACCAATAGTATGGGCAACCTGTACGCCTATCAAAAAGGCAGCCACGAAGTTGAAGAAAGCTGCCCAGATGACGGCATATTGCGGTGAGAGGACCCTGGTGGAAACAATGGTTGAAATCGAGTTGGCAGCGTCATGAAAACCGTTAAGAAAATCGAAAACCAGGGCTACCAGAACAAGAAAAACAACAAAGGTTAAAGACTCAAGCATTTTTTAGAACGATACCTTCTACAATATTGGAGACATCCTCGCAAACATCCATAGCCTCCTCAATTATTTCAAATATTTCTTTCCATTTAATCAGCTCGAAGACATCTTTTTCATGTTCAAACAGAGAAGCCATTGTTGTTCTCATGATATGGTCAGCTTCGTTTTCGAGGGTATTGATCTCTACACACGCATCCAGGATCATTTTGGCATTCTTCATGTCCCTGAGACCATGAACGATTCTCTTTATCCTTCTGATTGCCTCATTTAAAATCTTGGCCTGAGCCACAATCTCCTTTGCCGGTTTTTTAACCTTATAAAGGTACATCCTTGAGGCTGAGGCCTCGATCATATCGAGGACACTATCCATCTTGTTGACCAGGTTATAGATGTCTTCGCGGTCTAAAGGGGTAATGAAGGTCTTGTGCATCTTTTCATAAGTCTTATGAGTGATATTGTCTGCCTCGTTTTCGATTCCCTTCAGTTTTGCAATCTTTGGTTCGGAATACTCATAGCTTTCAACCATTTCCAGAAAGAGTATCCCTCCCTCTTCGATCTTCTCCGCGAGTTCTTCAAAATAGTCAAAAAATTTTCCTTCCCTTGGTATGAATCGCATCAATCAGCTCCCTCAATTTTGTACTTCTCTTTTATCGAATTATCCTGGAAAAAGCAATACCTTTTATCAACCTAAATCCATCACCTAATCACCCATCTGTATCTGACCAGCTAATCTATTTTAGTCCGTAAATACCTCTTTGAGTTGAAAAGCTACCGTTTCAGGTAATTCAAACCACTCCTCCCTTCGAAGAAGCAGTTTCTGCCTCCACGTGATATCACTTGTGTAGTAAGGTGGCAGATAACCTCTTGTAACAATCTTTATGCCCGGCCAGAAGTACCCCTGTTCTTCTCCCAGAGGCCCTGAATAGGCAATAAGATTGAAGGAGGTTACGTTCTGGCTGCTATAGTACTTTAAAACCATGGACAGCCCTTTTGATAGGTTTTCTATGTCTTCCTTTTCAAACTCGATAAAGTTCGATTTGCCTTCTATAAATCCCTGTACTTCTTTAGTACCACTTGGGGCATAGGGTACAAGCCAGTGGGTATTACCAACCGTGCCAATGTACCTCTCTCCTTTTTTCTTCTCTGTCTCAACAAGATCAGACCAGTAACTTTTGGAATTTTCATTGAAATAACGCCTACTCTCTGTAGCCAATCTCTTTATGGAATCAAAGGGAAAGGCAGTTACAAATAGGTGAAAGTGGGAATGAACAGTAGACGACCCAGCAGGAAAGAGATAATTACAGCCGAAAGCAGCATGTTTTGCCTTTTTATCTTCCTTGTATACCCTTTTTATGAACTCCAGTGCACAGGTAAAGGTATCAATCAGGACTTCAGGGGTATATTCATCTAAACTGAAGAAGTGGTTATCAGGATAGGTGAGCACAGCAGAATACCTTGCCAGCCCAAATGTATTCGGGAACAGGATAGTCTGCCCAACCCTTAGCCTGCCTTCAGGCAAGATATTCTCCAGATATTTAGGGGTAGCTTTACTCACAGTTTCTTTGCACATGAAACAGCCCTTCCGTGACTTTTCGATGGTCTGCTTTAGCTCCTCATCATCCATCGCCAAAGACCACTTCGTCCCTGCTTCAAGTGCAGTAATATTAAGATAGGTGCTATCCTTGGTCAAAGGATCCAATCGGTATTCGATGATCTGTGTGTCAGGTTCAAAGTCCTTCATCGGACTTAAAAACTTACACTCTTCCGTGAACTTCTCAAAGGTTATAGCCATCTTTTATACCTCCAGAGTATTGTTTTTATGATGTCCCTACTGTATTACTGACCTTCTGGATAATACACATAATTCAAATTGAAAGTCAATTTTAATGTCCGATTATCTGCAATTCAGACACTGGACTTCAGACTCTAGACACCAGACTTTTCTGTAACCGTTCACGGTTCTCAGTTTACGGTAATTACAACAGCAGGCATCACAACAGCAAGCTTAAGCTTGCTGTTATTATATAAAGCTTGGAGCATTTTTGCCAACTGTTAACTGCAAACCATAAACTGTGAACGGATACCCTTTATCTTTGTATAATCTCTTGCCATTTCCTTCCCCTTAGTCTATAATGTCTGATGTCTATGGTCTACTGTCTGAATCACAGAGAAAGATAGAAGATTCTTGGCTTGACACAGTTCTTTGTGGTTGATATATTTAACATAAATATTATTAATATTACTCCTGCATTTTTTTGTCTTGTCATTCTGAACAACCGTAGGTAGTAAAGAATCTCATATGGAGTTCCTTCGCTATGCTCAGGACAAGCCTTGTCGCCTTGCTCCTCGGAATGACCATTTGTCGGAGTAGGATTAAAAAATGACAGAAAGGGGTGAGATTATGAAAGTAAAATGTGACATCTGCAAGACAGAGATAGAAGAGGATGAGGCTGTGAAGGAAGGAGAGGCTGTTTTTTGCGAGGAGTGCTACATGGAGAAGATAAGAAAGAGGTGTTAAGAGGAACTCTATACCTCCCTCCGGAGGAGACCTGAAAAGCTTCCTGGGGGAAGGGGGATGAAAGGGGAACGCCCACATGCTGGTAAAAAATTGGATGTCCAAAGATGTCATTACAGTTGACATTGATGATTCAATGAAGACTGCAATAAAGTTAATGGAAGATTATAACATTCGCCGCATCCCTGTCTTGAAGAAGGATAGACTAAAGGGAATAGTATCATATCTTGATATTAACAGGGAGTCTGCTTCCCAGGCCAATGCCCTGGCAGTCAGTGAACTGAACTATCTTATTGAAAAGATTAAAGTGAAGGATATCATGAGTGCCAACCCAAAGACTATCTCCCCCCACGATACGGTGGAAGAAGCCGCGGTGGTCATGTTAGAACAGAAGATCGGGAGTCTTCCAGTGATTGATTCCAATGGAAAACTGATAGGCATAATTACCGAATCTGATATATTTAAGGTACTTATCAGCATGACTGGTATTAAACAGGGCGGTATTCAGTTTGCCTTTAATCTTCCCGATAAATCTGGTTCTATCAAGGAGGTAGCCGATGTATTCCGGTCCTATGGGGGAAGCATGCTTAGCATCATGACATCCTATGAACATGCTGAGAAAGGCTATCGGCAGGTTTATATCCGCATGAAGAATATCGAGAGGGAAGAACTCAACAAGTTAATAAATGAACTAAAAAGATTCGATCTTCTGTATATTGTGGACAACCAGGAAAGAACCAGAAAGATATTTTACGAGTTCTGAAATGCCCAATGATACCGGAAACTCTGGTCGTAAAAGCAAAACAACTGATGGAAGATAAAGGATTTGTTGAAGTAGCCCTAAGTCTGCCACTTTCAAAGACCTTTTATTATCAGGTGCCGGAAAACTTAAGGGACAACCTGGAGATAGGCAAAAGGGTGCTGGTTCCTTTGGGCAAAAGGAGGATAACCGGTTATGTCCTGGGGTTCCCTTCAGAGATCGAGATCAAAAATACCAAAGATGTCCTGGATGTCCTGGACGATCTTCCTCTATTTAAGAGAGACGAATTAATCTTTTACCGCTGGGTCTCAAGCTACTATTTCTCTCCTATAGGGGAAGTGATAAAGACTGCCCTGCCCAAGGGAATTAATATTGAGACATTACAAATACTTTCCCTTGCTGAAAAGGGTGCCAACATTCTCGCATCATACAATGGCAGCTCTCCTGTTTATCCCGTCAGGGATGCTGTCCCTAACGGAACTTATCGGATATTAAAGGAAATTTCAGGGGGAAAAGGCGTTAGATTAAAGCACCTTATAAAGAGGCTTACTGTAAATAACCCCCGCTCTCTGCTGTTTAAGTTAAGGGATGAAGGGCTGGTTAATATAGAATTCAAACAGAAGGGGAGAAGGATTAAGCCTAAAACTGAGAGATTCGTAAAATATGAAAGGGATAGCCTATCTAAAGAAGATTTTACCTCCTATATGGATATATTGGAAAAAAAGGCACCCAAACAGGCCACTATATTCAAATTTGTAAGAGATAAAGAGAAGGTGCCTTTTCGAATGCTTAAAAAAGAGTTCGGCAATCCATCCATCAGTGTTAAAAGGCTTAAGGAGAAGGGATTAATCTCTGTGTCCTATGAAGAGGTGTATCGTGATCCCTTTGCAGAATATGCTTATAGCCAGGATACCCCACCAAGGTTGATGAAGATGCAGCAGGAGGTTCTAAACAGGATTATTAAAGGAATCAGCTCCGGCAAGTTCTCTCCTTTTCTCCTCCATGGTGTAACAGGGAGCGGCAAGACCGAGGTCTACCTGAGGTCTATTGAAGAGGTGATAAGATTGGGCAAAGAAGCAATCGTCCTGGTTCCCGAGATATCCCTGACACCTCAGTTAGTGAGTCGCTTTAAGTCGCGATTCGGCAATAACATAGCCCTCTTACATAGTGGGCTATCGGAAGGGGAGAGATACGATGAATGGAGACGGATAAAGAAAGGGGAGGTCAAGATAGCCATAGGGGTTCGCTCTGCTATCTTTGCCCCTTTTGGAAATCTTGGGATAATTATCGTAGATGAAGAACACGAGACTTCCTACAAACAGGAAGATAAGCTACGGTACAGTGCAAGGGACCTGGCAATGGTAAGGGGTAAGTTAGCAAAGGCAGCAGTAATTATGGGTTCGGCTACACCCTCTCTGGAATCCTATTATAATTCCAAAACTGGCAAGTTGATCCCCTTGAGTCTGCCCGAGAGGATCGAGAATAGGCCCCTCCCATTGGTAGAAGTGGTAGACATGAGAGATGAGGTTAAAGAGAGTTTCCGGAAAGGTCTGATATTTTCAAATAGATTGGAAAAAGCTATCGAAGAGACTCTGGTAAAAAAAGAGCAGGTTCTCTTATTTCTAAACCGACGGGGGCTTGCAACCTTTGCTATCTGTGAGAAGTGCGGATTAATTATTAAATGTCTTAACTGCAGTGTCTCCCTTGTCCATCATCTCAAAGGGGATGCCCTCCATTGCCATTACTGTGATTATTCCAAACAAATGCCAAACCTCTGTTCAGGATGTAGAAAGCCAGGGGTCCGATCGTTTGGGCTGGGTACCCAGGGGGTAGAGGAAGAAGCAAAGAGGCTTTTTCCTGGTGCCAGGGTTGCAAGGATGGACAGAGATACTACTGCCAGAAAGAGATCTCACCATAGAATATTAGAGAAATTCGAAGCAGGAGAGACAGATATACTTATTGGTACCCAGATGATCGCTAAGGGACATGACCTGCCAAAAATAACTCTGGTAGGGGTTATTTCTGCCGACACCTCCCTGGGTTTCCCTGATTTTCGGGCAGGTGAAAGGACCTTTCAGATGTTGACTCAGGTAGCCGGCCGGGCTGGAAGGGGGACACTCCTGGGAAAGGTTATTGTCCAAACCTTTAATCCCGAGCATTATAGCATACAGCAGGCCAGACTCCATGATTTTACAAATTTTTATAAAGAAGAGATTGTTTTTCGGAGAGAGTTGAACTACCCCCCTTTTTGCCGTCTTATTAACTTCAGGGTTTCAGGTAACAGCAAAAAAAATACGGCAGAATACGCCGAGGACCTGGGAGAATTCAGTAAATATCTGTTGGAGAAAAACAGTAATTACCATAAGTATATAGAGATACTTGGACCGGTTACTGCACCCCTTGAAAAGCTAAGAGGTAAGTATCGATGGCAGATGTTGATCAAGGGTAAGAAATCAAATCTGCTTCACTCTTTCGCAAAACAGGTAATACAAGAAGCACCTTTAAGGATAAAAGAAAGGGGGGTTACATTGTCCGTGGATGTTGACCCGATTAATATGCTGTGATTATTGCCTACCACACCTGGGGCAAGAGGAAAAAAAGATATGCATCTAAGTGAGGCAGATACCAAAGCGAAATTGATTGACCCTGCTCTTCATCAACGGGGCTGGACAGAGGATCTTATTCGTCGTGAAGAGACTGAGTGCGGAATTGATATTATTGACGGTAAACCGAGGAGGAGAGAAAGAGGCAGGACAGATTATCTTCTAAGGGTAAGGGTCAATATCAATACCCAACCTGTTGCCATTGCCCTGATCGAAGCCAAGCGAAGTGACGAACCCCATGATAAAGGACTTGAGCAGGCAAAGAAATATGCCCGATTGAACCATGTGCCTTTTGTCTACTCCTCCAATGGTCACCTCTTTGTAGAATATGACCACTTTAGGGGAATAACCTCACAACCCTTGCCAATAAAAGAATTTCCAACTCCATTGGAGCTACGCCAACGCTATGAGAATGGCATTGGCGTCTCATTGGAGAGTAAAAATGCCGAGCCCTTACTAGTCCCATATTCTGGTGGTGAGGCAAGTCGTAGATACTATCAGGATGCTGCAATCCGCGCCGCATTGGAGAAAATAGCCAGAGATGAGAAGAGAATTCTTCTCTACCTTGCCACAGGCTCAGGAAAGACCTTTATCGCGGTTCATGTTTTGAAAAGGATTGCAGATGCTGGGCAGCTACGCCGGGCTTTATTCGTTTGCGATAGAGACGAATTACGAGATCAAGGAATTCGTGCTTTCAACCTTGTCTTTGGGGCTGAGGCCGCAGAGGTCAGCACAGGAAATCCTCAGAAGAATGCCCGCATATTGATTGCAACTTACCAAACACTCAATGTGGCAGGTGAAGCCGAAGATGCCAAATTTTTTCTGGAAAACTACCCGGAAAATTATTTCAGTCATATCATTATTGACGAGTGCCATCGAAGTGCCTGGGGCAAATGGAGTATTGTGCTGAAAAGGAATCTGGATGCTGTTCAGATAGGACTTACAGCAACCCCGCGCCACTGGGAAGGCGGATCAGAAGAAGAACGTAAAGAGGATGCGGAGATAACGGCTAATAATCTCCAGTATTTTGGTGAACCGGTGTATGAATACGATATGGTACAAGGGATTGAAGACGGTTATCTCCCTGCGTGTGAAATCATCAGAAGGATAACAGATTTAGACGAGAGAGGGGTAACTCGTGAAGATATTGAGCTCTTGGGAGCGAAGGATACCATTACAGGACATCCCCTTATGGTTGCGGAAGCAAGAGCGCGATACGAGGCTCCCTCCTTCGAAGCCTTGATTCAACTCCCGGATAGAGTTAAGGCATGGTGTGAAGACCTTTTTGAGATGTTTCTTCAAACAGGGGGACCTAATCAGAAAACGGTCATTTTCTGTGTCCGTGATACTCATGCAGATACTGTTGCCGCAGAGATGAACAATCTTTATGCTGACTGGTGTCTCAAAAATGGGCAAGAAAGATTGGAACCTTATGCCTTCAAATGCACTGCTGCTGTTGGCGGTAGCCAGTACATTTCTGATTTAAGAGGGTCTGAACGAAGTCACCTCATCGCTACCACTGTTGATTTAATCACGACCGGTGTTGATGTTCCCATTCTTCGCAATGTGGTCTTTTTCAGATATGTTCGGTCGCCCATCTCTTTTCAGCAGATGATGGGGAGAGGTTCGAGGATTCATCTTCCGACCAACAAATTAATGTTTCGTGTTTATGATTACACGAATGCCACGCGGCTCCTGGGTAAGGATTTGATCGCTAGGCCTAAACATCCAACTCCACCAGGTCCTCCATTGCCTCCTGAAAAGATAATTCGTGTAGAAGGTTTTGATGTGCATATCAATCCTGCTGGTACTTATATCGTTACAACGGTTAAAGGTAAGCTTGGAATGGTCTCGGTTGAGGAATGCAGACAAATGATAGCTTCTCGTTTAACCGAGGAGGTGAAAACCCTCGATGATTTGAGGGATTCCTGGATAGATCCTCAGAAACGGAAAATTCTCATAGACCAACTTCCTGATGATGGAAGAGGACTGCGATTACTTAGGGAGTTGCTGAAACAGCAGGATTACGACTTTTACGATATTTTAGCTGAAATCGGATATGGGATTGCTCCAAAAAATCGGCAGGATCGTGTTTCAAGCTTACAACATAAACACAGTGATTGGCTAAGGAAACTTCCGGGGAAAACTAAGGATACCTTACTTGCCCTTTCAAAGCAGTTCGAGAAAGGCGGAACTGAGGAGTTGGAAAATCCTCATGTGTTTAATGCGCCTGATGTCATTCAAGCCGGTGGTCTCCAAGCTCTAAAAATTCTCGGCGACCCTAAAGATATTATAAAGGAGACCAAAGAAAGGCTGTTTACTGCATGAAGCAATATAGAATATTCGTAAGCGCTCATCAGAAAGAGCTTAAAGAAGAAAGAGCAGCAGTAAAGGAAATAATACTTAGCAATTCAACTTTACGAGATTTTTTTGATGTATTTCTTTTTGAAGATTCACCCGCAAAAGGGAAATCACCTGTCACAACTTATCTCAAACAGATAGATAATAGCGATATCTACATTGGGATAATCGGTAATGAATACGGTATTAAAGGCAAAGATGGTTTTTCTCCTACTGAAAGAGAATTCAGAAGGTTTATCAAAACAAAACCTAAAGAGGAAGTTTTGATCTTTATAAAGGGAAAGAATGACTCTCAAAGAGACAAAGATACTCAAAAGTTCGTTGAGGCTGTCAGGAACTCATATATCTATAAACGTTTTACCAATAAGGATGAATTAAGAACACAGGTTCTTAACAGCCTCATATCTTATCTTGATGGAAAAAGAATAATAAGCAAAACTCCTTTTGACCAGATAATCTCAAGAGAAGTTGGATACGAATTAATAGATGAGAAAGAGGTAAAGGATTTTTTAGAAAATAGGGCAATTAAACTTAATGTGGCGGTTCCGAAAATCTCGTTAAAAGACTGCCTGATAAAAACCTTAAAAATGGCTCCTCGCTAAAATGTATGGGTAACCCGGCTTGAAATATGATAGAGATCCGTCATCAAGAGATGAAGGAG
>PFIF01000260.1 GCA_002782605.1 Deltaproteobacteria bacterium CG_4_8_14_3_um_filter_43_13
GGTTCTCCCCTGGGGTATAGGAAGGAGCTTTAAATATCAAGGGAAGGCAGGAAGGCTATCTATACCTGAATCTTCAGGGAATCCACTCATAATATTCATATTTTGAACCGCCTGACCCGAAGCCCCCTTAACAAGATTGTCTATTACCGATATTACTATTATCCTCTTCGTTCTTGGATCGAATTGGATGCCTATATCACAGAAATTGGTGCCTTTTACAAAGGATATATTGGGAAAGTTACCTTCGCGATATACCCTGACAAATCTCTCTTTTTGATAGAAGTCTGTGTATATCCTTATCAGCTCTGATGTCGAGATATCTTTAAGAGATTTTGAATATATAGTACTCAGTATACCTCTGTTTGTTGGTATCAAATGCGGGGTAAAAGAGATAATTATTTCTTCACCGGCAAGGAGGCTTAACTCCTGTTCCATCTCAGGGGTATGCCTGTGCTGTCCAATCTTGTATGCCTTAAGCCCTTCATTAACTTCACAGAAAAGATATTCCGTTGCCACTGTTCGACCTGCCCCTGAGGTACCTGACTTAGCGTCCACAACTATGCTCTTTAAATCTATCATCTTGTTCTTCAACAAAGGTGCCAATCCAAATATGACACTGGTTGGGTAACAACCAGGATTGGCAACCAGTGTTGCCTTTCTTATTTCAGCCCTGTAGAATTCAGGGAGACCATAGACGGCATCTTTCAAGAGACTTGGGGATGTGTGTTTACAATACCACCTTTCATAAACCTCATGATCGTTAAAACGGTAATCTGCACTCAAATCTACTGTTTTTTTCCCCTTCTCCATGAATTGGGGGACTATATCCATGGCTGCCTTATGGGGTAAGCACGAGAATACGAAATCCGAAAGATCACAGATTGCCTCTGTAGATGGGTGAATGAATTTAATATCCGTCTCTCCTGCAAAGACCGGAAAAACCTCTGATGCTCTAACTCCATTAAACCTTCTCGATGTCAATGCAGTGATTTCCACACCGGGATGTCTGAGCAAAAGTCTGATCAATTCTTGACCGGTATATCCACTGGCACCTATTATAGCAACTCTTAACATTTTTCTTTCTCTCCAACAAAAAAAGGAAGGCCAGAGGGGCCTTCCTTTTGGCGCAGCCAAACTCTATCTTTTTGAGAACTGGTATTTTGCTCTGGCTCCTTTTTGCCCGTATTTTTTTCGTTCTTTGACCCTGGAATCCCTGGTAATAAACCCGGCTTTTTTTAAGATAGAACGGAAATCACCGTTTATCTCCAATAATGCCTTTGTAATACCGTGTCTTATTGCTCCAGCCTGCCCGGAGATTCCCCCGCCATGAACATTGGCAAGGACATCATACTTCCCTGCTGTATCGGTAAAGTCAAATGGTTGTTGTATAATCATCTTCAAGATTTCACGTTTAAAGTATTCATCAAGGGATTTATTGTTAATCTTAAATTCACCACTACCTGATTTCAACCAAACCCTGGCAATGGATGTCTTTCTCTTGCCTGTCGCGTAGAACCTGTCTTCTGCCATTACAAAAACTCCTCAATTCGGTATTCTAATAATTTACCGGAAAGTGATATGAAAGTCGCCATTTTTTTAAATAGTTAATATTTCAGGGTTCTGAGCCTGGTGGGGATGTTCTTCTCCTGCGTATACCTTTAGTTTCTTAATCATATTTCTGCCAAGGCTGTTCTTTGGCAGCATACCTTTGACAACCAGACTTATAAGGTCTTCGGGATTTTTTTGTTGTAACTTTTCTGCAGTAGTCGATTTAATTCCACCAGGATATCCGCTGTGGCGATAATAAACCTTTTGTTTCAGCTTCTTGCCTGTTAGGAGAACCTTTTCTGCATTTATTACAATTACAAAATCGCCAGTATCTATATGGGGAGTATAGATAGGGTTGTGCTTGCCTCTCAATCTCACAGCGATTTGACTTGCCAATCTACCGAGTATTTTTCCATTGGCATCTATTAGGCACCACTTTCTTTCAACTTCATTCTTCTTAGCACTGAAAGTCTTCATTATATGCTCCACACTTAAAATAATAGGTTTTGTAACTTAATATATTCCCTCACTTTTGTCAAGGAAAATGTGGAGTTTGTTAAGCCAATTTAGAAATGGGCAAAGTGGACCACATTATGCAATTGATTTTTTAGACTTCATGCCCTATATTAAAAAAAGTTTTAAGGACGATTTTTACCAGCGTTTATTAAAGGGCAAGATTGGAGAATAAATAATGAAACTGGAAGATGATCTTTATTACTATCCATGGACCAGTATGATGGAAAACAACTGCAATAGCTACTATCTGGGGGGTAAAATACCTACTATTATTGATACTGGTCATAAGCACCGTGTAAGTAACCTGTTCTCCCTTATGGAAAGGGATGGTATTGATCCCCAGGGGACAAAGCTGGTGATCAGTACCCATGCCCATCCAGATCATTTCGAAGGAAACCAGATTTTTACAAATAATGGGGCGATGATGGCAATCCATAAAGAAGAAGATAGGTTTCTCAGAGAAGTGGGTGGAAGATTTTACAGGATGTTTGGAATGGAGATGCCGGACTTTAAGGCAGATTTCTATCTAAAAGAAGGTAATCTGACATTGGGTAAGAACGAGCTTCAAATATACCATACCCCTGGACATTCCCCGGGGTCTATATCTGTCTACTGGTATGAAAAGAGGGCCCTTATAACCGGGGATGTAGTGTTCAATCAGGGTGTGGGAAGGACGGATTTCCCTGGATGTGATGGAAGGCTGCTAAAAGAGAGTATAGAAAAGTTGTCGAGACTGGATGTGGAATATTTGCTGCCTGGTCATGGAGATATAATAGTGGGGAGAGACGAGGTGATCCAGAATTTCGATTTTATAAAAAAAGCTATATTTGCCTATTTGTAGGTTAAATCAATTAGCATCTAATGGAATGTCCCTTTAATACCTTTACTATGAATTACTATAAATATTCCCTCCCCCTTGATGGGGGAGGGGCAGGGTG
>PFIF01000060.1 GCA_002782605.1 Deltaproteobacteria bacterium CG_4_8_14_3_um_filter_43_13
TTTCATACTTTATTTTACACTACCAACTTTAGAATCAGACAGGTAAAAACCGGACAAATTAAGGCGTCATGATATAATATACGCAACCTGGAAGTCAAGGAATTTGGCAGTTTTTATCCTTGACTAACTCACACATCTCAAGTAAATTAGCTAAGTCAACTACCCCGATAGGATCGGGGCTAAAACCGACCGCTTGAGGGATTTGGGGTCTGGCCCGACATTTTCAAACGGTTCACCGTTCACTGTTGAACTCTGAACTGTAATCCCAAAAAAGGATGCTTATATGTTTAATGCGATAACGGTTGTAGAAGGGATCAGAGTAGGACATGCCAGTGACTTTGAGGGGCTTACCGGCTGTACCGTGATCCTTTGCGAAGATGGGGCAACCGGTGGAATAGACATCAGAGGATCAGCGGCAGGAACGCGACAGACGGATTCCCTTCAATCACAGCATCTCCTTGAAGAGGTCTACGCTGTTCTCTTATCCGGCGGGAGCGCCTTTGGTCTCGATGCTGCCGGAGGGGTGATGGAATATTTGGAAGAGAAGGGAAAGGGCTTTCCTACATCTGCTACAAAAGTCCCTATCGTACCAACCGCAATAATCTATGACCTTTCCTTCGGAAGCCACAAAATACGCCCCAATAAGGAGATGGGTTACAATGCCTGCAAGGCTGCGATATCTGGAAAAGTCGAGGAGGGGAGTATTGGGGTAGGTACAGGGGCTGCTGTTGGCAAGCTCTTTGGTATCGAAAGGGCAATGAAGGGAGGGTTTGGCACAGCCTCCAAAAAACTCTCAAATGGCCTGATTGTAGGAGCTGCTGTTGCAGTAAACGCGTTCGGTGATGTAGTAAATAATGAGAACAGAGAAATAATCGCTGGTGCCAGGGATTCCGAGGATGGGCATACGCTTATAAACTCTTTTGAACAGATGAAGAAAGGAATAACAGGCAAAGAGGAATTCTTTCAAAATACAACCCTTGGGGTTGTGGCTACCAACGCGGTTTTAACTAAAATGCAGGCAATAAAGGTTGCCCAGATGGCACAAACAGGGTTTGCCAAAACAATATCTCCAATACACCTGTCCTCTGATGGAGATTTGGTTATCGCCCTTTCAACACGTAAATTAAAGGCAGATATTAATGTCGTCGGTCTTCTTGCTGAAGAGGCAATAATCGAAGCAGTCAAAAGAGCAGTCATAGCCGCCGATGGTTTCGGAATTGTACCGGCTTATAAGGATATTGCCAAGAATCGGACCCCTTGAGATGGTGTCTTTTACAAATAACGCTAAAGAAATACTACAATTACTCAAGGATGCCGAAGGATACATATCCGGTGAGAGGGTTGCCCGGGGATTAAATATCTCAAGGGCAGCAGTCTGGAAACAGATATGTAAGCTTAGAAAAGAGGGGTTTTGTATTGATGCTCAACCTAGATTAGGTTATCGCATGGTTATTACCCCTGATAAGCTGATCCCCCTGGAAATAAAAGATGGGCTTAAGACGTCCTTCGTAGGACAGGAGATATTCTATTATCCAAAGACCGAATCAACAAACCTGATCGCCAAAAACATGGCAATGGATGGAGCGAAAGAGGGAACGGTTGTCACCGCGGAGGAACAGACTGAGGGAAGGGGCAGGCTTGATAGAAATTGGTTGTCTCCTGCCTATAAAAATATTCTGATGTCTATAATCTTTCGTCCAGAGGTTCAGCCTTCGCAGGTATTCTCACTAACAATGCTTACCTCTCTGGCTGTAGTCAAGGCAATTAAAACCATTACCACCCTAAACGCCCTAATAAAATGGCCCAATGATATATATATAGGCAGTAAAAAAATAGGTGGGATTCTGACAGAGTTTAGCGCTGAGCAGGATCGGGTAAACTTTGTAATTGTGGGAGTGGGATTAAATGTGAATTTTGATCCTTCAATTTATCCGGAGATTAAGGATACCGCTACAAGCCTTTCAAAGGCATCCGGGAAAGAAATCTCCAGGGTAGAACTGCTCCGATCTGTACTGGAAGAGATAGAGAAAGGCTACAATTTATTTAAGAAAGGCAGGGTCGCTCAAATTCGCAGTGAATGGAACCCCCACTCTTTAATAGCCGGAAAAACTGTAACGATAACCTCTTTTGGTATTACAGAAGAGGGGGTTGCTGAGTCTGTGGATGAAGATGGTTGTCTTATTCTCCTGGATTATAAAGGCAAAAGAAAGAGGATTTTCAGTGGCGATGTATCCTTAAGGATTGACCAATAATTTTTTTTGGCCTATTTGTAAACCATATAACTAAGTGATGGTTGACAATAGTCTGCAACGGTAATCAGTGTTAGAAACCGACACCGATCGCTGACACTTATGTTTGTGAGTGAACGGGCTGTTAAATATGGGGTACTAACACCCATTCTGAGAGCTTTGAAAAAGTACCCCTTTTCGCTTCAGCATACATTTTTTGACCCATCTAAGCTCGCTCCATTAAAAATTCACAAACTCGCCCTTCGGGCTCAAACATGTGAATTTTCTACATTCCGCTCGCTAAGAAGGGTTCCCCAAAAAATCTATGAATTCGCTCTCAGGGGACTTCTTCAAAGCTCTCGGCAGGTTGTGCAAAGCTCTCATTCTAAGGAGGTTTCAAAGTGCTAAAATTTCTTTATGGATTAACGGATAGGGTGTTAGGAGGTGGAAAGGTTACCGTTGAAGAGGCATCTCACCTTATGGAGATTACAAAACAGAGAGATATTGTTTCTTTGATCAGTTTCGCCAATATCATACGAGAAGAATTCAAAGGCCATGTTATTGATCTCTGCGCTATTATAAATGCAAAATCGGGCAGGTGCAGCGAAGACTGTGCTTTCTGTTCCCAATCGGCTCATTACATAA
>PFIF01000212.1 GCA_002782605.1 Deltaproteobacteria bacterium CG_4_8_14_3_um_filter_43_13
GAATAAGGCATACTCTTGAAAGACTATTCCTACCTCAGGACCAGGGGTTTCGATCTCTTCACCAGCTAAAAGAGCATTCCCGCAGGATGCCTTTTCAAAACCAGCGATAATGCGAAGCATAGTGGTCTTGCCGCAACCGCTGGGACCCACAACCGATACAAACTCGCCGTTATTCACCAGAAGATTGACATTCTTCAGGGCTTCTACATTCACCTGGTCGGTAGTATTAACAAAAGTCTTACTCAGATTGATTAACTTTAATGACAATCCTCTGTCCCTTCAAAAAACCGTTTAATATTTAATCCCGAACCGGTTAATCCGTCATTTTGTGCTTACGGCAAACCAAAAACCTTTCCATCCCGAACCTTTGTTATGGTAACAGGTATTTCCTCATTTACCATATCCTCCCCTACATCTATCAATACAGGGATGTAGTTTCGGGAAAATCCCTTCAGATATTTCGTGTCCACATCCCTTTTAGACTCTATCAGGACAGAAAGCCTCTTTCCGAGAAATCTCCTGTAGAATTCTTCTCTCTTCCTGTTTCCTATGCCGCGTAGTATTTTACCCCTATTTTTTATAGTCTTACTGTCTACCTGATCCGGAAAGTCAGCAGCAGGAGTCCCCGGCCGTCTGGAATACGGAAAGACATGGAGATAGCCTATAGGAAGCTCCTCAATTACACTCACGGTATTGGTAAAATTTTCATGGGATTCTCCGGGGAAGCCTACTATGACATCGACTCCAATGTTTAAGTCGGGTATGGCTGAAACGAGCTTCTTTACCAGTTCCTTAAAGAGTTCAGAAGAATAAGGCCTATTCATCCTTTTCAGTACCTCATCTGCCCCGCTCTGCAAAGGGATATGCAGATGATTACAGATTATCGGGGAAGATGAGATAAGGTCTATCAGGTCGTCATCGAATTCAGTCGGTTCAATAGAGCTCAGTCTAATCCTGCAAGAGATGCCTTCATGTTCTATTGACCTGAGCAGATTCGAAAGTCTGGTAGGTGGCATTAAATCCCACCCATAAGAACCCAGGTGGATTCCGGTAAGGACTATCTCTCTATAGCCCAGTTCTGTCAGTTTAGATATGTTCCTTATGGTCTCTTCTTTTTGGAGGCTTTTGCTCCTTCCCCGGGCATAGGGGACAACGCAGTAAGAACAGTAAGAATCGCAGCCGTCCTGAACCTTTAGGAACGCCCTTGTGTGTTCAGGGAAGGCGGGTATGTCATTGGTTATTTCAGAAGAAACTTCCTTCCCTGGAGAACCATTGATAAGATCGACAATCCTTCCCTTCTCCCCAACCCCAACTGTATAATCCACTCCTTGAATCTCTTTTATCTCCTGAGGAGCCCTCTGGGCATAACATCCGGTAACTATTATCAAGGCATCCTGGTTTAATCTATGGGATCTTCGTATAAGTTGACGGGATTGATAGTCTGCCCTCTTCGTAACTGTACAGGTATTTACTATATAAATATCCGCTTGTTGGTCAAACGGCACAAAACTATATTCGGCCCCTTCCAGAAGCTTGTGGATTACGGCAGAATCATATTTATTAACCTTACATCCCAGAGTTGCAATAGCTATCTTCTTCAAAGTCTTATTTACCTAAGGGCTTTGAAAAGGTATCCTTTTTCACTTCAACATCCATTTTTTGACCCATCTAAACTCGCTTCATTGAAAATTCACAAACTCCCCGCCTCTGGCGGGTCAAACATGTGAATTTTTTACATTCCGCTCGCTAAGGTGGGTTCCCCAAAAAATCTATGAATTCGCTCTCAAGGATACCTTTTCAAAAGAGACATGGTTTTTCAAAGTTCTACTTACCTGTATAAAAACCAGTGGACAGGTATCTCTCGCCACTGTCTGCCAAAAGGGCAACCATCTTTCCTTTATCCGATACCTTGATTTTTTCAAGCGCTGCAAACATAACCGCCCCTGAACTAATCCCTGCTAAGATGCCCTCTTTTCTAACCAAGTCCCTGGCTGTTTTTATCGCTTCCTCATCTGAGACCCTTATAATCTCATCTACCCATCTCCGGTCATATATCTCAGGTATCCTGGACTGTTCAAGGTTTTTTAAGCCATAGACCTTATGGTTGGGATAAGGCTCTACCCCTATGATTTTGACCTCAGGTTTCAGTTCCTTCAGCCTTTTGCCCACCCCCATTATGGTACCAGAGGTGCCTATTCCGGCTACAAAGCAATCAACCTCTCCATTGGTATCCTCCCAGATCTCCCTGCCCGTGGTCTCATAATGCGCCATGACATTATTCTTGTTGAAATTCTGCCCTGCCAAAAAGTATTTGTCTGGATACTGTTTATAGAGCCTCATGGCCTCATCCCTTGCCCCATCCGGCCCCTTTTCGGTAGGTATCAGGAAGACCTTTACTCCATAACCCTCTAATAAATTTCTTTTTTCAATGCTTGCAGATTCCAGCAAGGTAACCGCCACCCTGTAGCCCTTCACAGCAGCCACCATCGCAAGGCTGATGCCCATATTGCCACTGGTGGATTCCAGGATAATCTTATCCTTGTTCAGGATTCCTTCTTCCTCTGCTTTGGAGATTATATAACAGGCTACCCTGTCTTTAAGGCTCCCACTTGGGTTAGCGCTCTCTATTTTAGCCATTAGTGTAACCCTGTTGTTGGGATTCATACGGCCTATTTTCACTAAAGGCGTATTGCCAATGGTCTCCAGTATACTATTCTCTACCACTTCTCAGATACTCTCCTTTCTGCAATTCAGACACTGGACTTCAGACTGTAGACACCAGACTCTCCAATTGTGTAACCTCTGGCTACTTTCTCCCATTTAGTTTAATGTCTGATGTCTATGGTCTAATGTCTGAATCACAAACTCTCCTTTATCCACCCACCACCTATAACCACATCTCCATCATAGAAAACAACGGCCTGGCCAGGTGTAACGGCCTTCTGTGGTTTTTTAAATCTTACAAGAACATTCCCGCCATCCTGGGGTATAATAGTCGCTTCCGTATCCTTATATCTGTATCGAATCTTACAAGAAGCGGTAATCTCCGAATCTAAATCCGGGAACAAAATCCAGTTGAGGTCCTCAGCAATTAAACCTTTACACAATAAATCCTTATCCCTTCCTACTATTACACTGTTACTTTTTAAGTCAAATCCCAGGACATAATAGGGATGAGAGGCAGGGATACCCAACCCTTTTCTCTGGCCTATGGTAAACAGGTGAATCCCTTCATGCTTACCCAGAACTTCTCCATTTTTGTTGATGATGTTACCCTCCGTAACTTTGCCTCCCACTATTCTCCCGGTTATAAACCTTCTATAGTCATTGTCAGGGATGAAGCATATCTCCTGACTCTCTTTCTTATAGGCCACTTTAAGTCCAAGGTTCGCTGCTATTTCTCTAACCTCTTTTTTAACAAAATCTCCTATCGGGAAAACCAACCGTTTGATTTCCTCTTGTTTTAAAGTAAAGAGAAAGTAGGATTGGTCCTTATCGGGATCTACTCCTTTAAGCAACAGGTATCGCCCCCTTGAATCATCCCAACTTATCCTTGCATAATGTCCAGTTGCCAGATAATCAGCCTTAAGCTCCAGGGCCTTCCTTAAGAGAACCTCAAACTTCAACTTTTGATTACACAGGATACAGGGGTTAGGTGTTCTCCCATCCATATATTCGGATACAAAATAGTCTATGACCTCTTTTCCGAATTTATCCTCTAAGTTAAGTACATAAAAAGGTATCTCCAGTTTGTCGGCTACCGCCCTTGCATGATAGATATCCTCAGGTGAACAGCAGCTCCTGAACCCTCTATCTCCCTGGCTGGAATAATCCCAGATTTGCATGGACACCCCAATTACATCATAGCCTCTCTCCTTCAACAGGGCAGCCGCCACCGAGCTATCCACCCCTCCGCTCATGGATACAACAACCCTTTTTTGGTTTTTGTTTCTCATAATGCCGACTTTTTGAGAGGTTTGAAGAAGTACCCCTTTTCACTTAAGCATACATTTTTTGACCCATCTAAGCTCGCTCCATTGAAAATTCACAAACTCGCCCTTCGGGCTCAAACATGTGAATTTTCTACATTCCGCTCGCTAAGAAGGGTTCCCCAAAAAATCTATGAATTCGCTCTAAGGGGCCTTCTTCAAACCTCTTTGTAGGTGGTCTCGTGCTAATTAAGTCCACCCTTTAATTACCGCTGCTTCACCTTCTTGAGATAAAGAGGGGACATTGAGCGAAGCCTGTTTACTATCTCTGGAAGCACACCAAGTACATATTCAACATCCTCTTCAGTATTACCCAGCCCCAGACTGAATCTAAGAGAACCCTGAGCAATCTCAGGTGTAATATCCATAGCTGTTAACACATGAGAAGGCTTCAGTGACCCAGATGTGCATGCCGATCCGGATGAGACTGCAATCCCTTCCAGGTCTAGGTTCAGTAAAAGGGATTCCCCTTCGATAAATTCAAAGCTGAGGTTTAAGGTGTTAGGAATCCTATTTATAGTATGGCCGTTTAATTTTACATGGTCCAATTTATCAATGATCCCTTTATAAAGTCTATCTCTCAATTTTGTAATATGCTTTGACTGAGATTCCATATCCCTATTTACTATCTCACATGCCTTGCCCAGTCCAACTATGCCGGGGATATTTTCAGTTCCTGCCCTCCTGCCCCCTTCCTGGTGGCCGCCATGTATCAGAGGCACAAGGGGTGTCCCCTTTTTTACATACAAGCAGCCTATACCCTTTGGTCCATATAGTTTATGCCCGGACAGGGAAAGAAGATTAACCTTCATATCCTTTGTATCTATAGGTATCTTCCCTACTGCTTGAACAGCATCGGTATGGAATATAATACCGTTATCCGCAGCAATCTCCCCTGCTTCTTTTACGGGAAAGAGGGTTCCGGTTTCGTTATTGGCATACATAATACTTATCAATACCGTTTTTTTAGTAATAGAATCCCTTAAGTCATCCAAGTCAATCACCCCATCATGATCCACAGGCAGATAAGTTACTTTACAGCCTCTCTTCTCCATATACTGACAGGTAGTTAAAACAGCAGGATGTTCTACCTGTGTTGTTATAATATGATTTGATTTCTTTTTCAGGACATTGGCGACTCCTTTAATGGCAAGATTATCACCCTCTGACCCCCCGCCGGTAAAGACGATTTCAGATGGGTCTGCGTTCAAGAGACTGGCTACTTTCTCTCTAGCCTCGTCAATATATTTCTTTACTCCTCTCCCTGCCCAATGGATGCTGGATGGGTTGCCAAAGTTGTCCTTCAAAAAAGGCAACATAGCATCCAATGCCTCCGGATGGAGAGGGGTAGTAGCATTATGGTCCATATAGATTTTTTTCATCCTTACCTCCGCTTAAAATCATTATATTCATTATATCTTTATTTAATTTATTAGACCTTATGGTTTTTGTCAAGCAGTTATAAACCCCAACAACATATCACTTGCACTTGCAATTTTTTGTACTTATGTGTTAAAGTGCAGAAAAACAGCAAGTCATATTTTCTTTGCAAAAGGCCCCCCTGCACCGTATAATTTTACGAAAACAGCCAGAATGCCCCGTTCTGTGAACGGGGATGAATGGCGATTTTGAGTCAGACTATGAAAGTTGCCGGCTTTCCGTGAGGCCGTAATGCCCCGCCCTGTGGGCGGGGATAGGTCTCACGGGGCAACTTTCTTTACTAACAAGATCAATTAAATTAGTTTAGTTATTAAAATCGATGTTGGAAAAATAAGGAGGTTTGAGCTTGATGAGTAATACACCTGGCGGAAATAATTTGAAAAAGTTTGAAGACTGGAAGATAATGCGCGATCATATCTTGCAGATGGGAGGGGCAAAAGAGATAGAGGCTCGTCACAAAAAGGGACAGATGACAGCAAGAGAAAGGGTAGATTATTTTTTTGATCCAGGCACCTTCACTGAGATAGGTATGTGGGTGAAGCACAGAACAACAGTTTTTGGCATGGACAAGAGAGATATCCCTGCTGATGGGATTGTCACCGGTTTTGGAAAAGTGAATGGCAGACACGTGGTTACGGCAAGCGAGGATTATACGTGCATGTCTGGGAGCTTCGGGGAGCAGCATGGGAAGAAATTTGCCTATGCCATTGATTTTGCCAAGGACAAAGGGTGGCCTTTTGTCAGCATGAATGACTCTGGGGGGCTTCGGATGCAGGAGGGAATGGACGCACTGGAGGCATATGGATGGCTGTTCCATGCTCAAGATCAGGCTTCCGGGATCATCCCGCAGATATCCTTACTCCTGGGACCTTGCTTAGGTGGACAGGCCTACCACCCGGTCATGCAGGATTTTATTATACAAAACAAAAAAACCGGATTTATGGGCATTGCTGGACCGGCCTTTGTCAAGGCACAGACCGGTGAGGAGATCGCCCTTGAAAAGCTGTGCGGGTACGAAGCCCATGCCGTCAAATCGGGACAGACACACATAGTGGCCGAAGATGATAAGGATTGTTTAAATAAATGCAAAGAGCTTTTGTCTTTTTTCCCTTCCAGTAATAAGGAAAAGCCTCCCCAAATCGAGACAAAAGACGCCACGGAGAGGGAAAGCGATGAACTTCTTGGTATCCTGCCAGGAGAACCATTCCAAATCTTTAATATGTACGAGGTTATTGAAAGGGTAGTTGACGATGGATACTTCTTTGAGATACTGGGACTCTATGCCAAAAATATGATTACAGGTTTTGCTCGTTTTGGTGGTCGTCCTGTGGGGATTGTGGCCAATCAACCCAATTGGTTAGCAGGAGCAATAGATATTAACGCATCAGACAAGGCATCCCGGTTTATAAGATTTTGTGATCTGTTCAATATACCTTTGGTGACTTTTGTGGACTGCCCTGCCTATATGATAGGTTCTCAGCAGGATTGGGCCGGCATTCTGCGACATGGAGCGAAACTGCTTTTTGCCTGGTCAAATGCCACTGTGCCTTTGATTTCCATTATCGTGAGAAAATCTTATGCCGGCGCTCATTACGGGATGCTGGATAAATCCATTGGCGCTGATTTTGTATATGCCTGGCCAACAGCCATTGTTACTGCTCTGGATGGAAAGACAGTGGCTAGCGTCATCTTTGCAAAAGAGATAAGAGAGGCAAAGAACCCGGAGGAGTTGAGGAGTAAGAGGATAGATGAATACAATGAAATCTATTCCAATCCATATATTGCAGCAGCAAGGGGTTTCGTTGATGATGTGATAGATCCTAAGGATACAAGAAAAATAATAAATCGATCCCTTGACGTATTGGACAATAAGTGGAAGACTGCATATAAGTCACAGCCATGGAGGAAATATTCCAATATCACCCTTTAGGGTTGATGAACTCGTAAAAAGTCGAGTTTTCCCTCTTTTGTCATTCCGGCGTAAGCCAGAATCCAGTAATTTCAAGGACTTCTGTCACTCCGGCTTTCGCCGGAGTGACAGAAGTAAGACTTTTTACGAAGCCATCAGGGTTTGAGGAACAGAAAATGAAGGGAACCCCTTTAAAACAGATGCGATCCGAGGCGGAAGCCATTTTCAGACATTGTCTTAAGGCTGTTGACCCTTACATGGCAGTAAAACGTTTCCTTCGCCTCGATGGCAAAAAGTTGATTCTAGGGTCAAAAGATCGACCCCTATCAGAGTTTGATCTGAACGGGTATGATCGCATTTTCATTGTCGGAGGGGGAAAAGCAACGGCGCCTATGGCCAGGGCAGTCGAAGAGTTGCTGGGAAAACAGATTAGCAGAGGGATAATCAATGTAAAATACGGTTTTACTGAAAAACTCACCTATACCCAGATTATAGAAGCCGGGCATCCCTTGCCGGACAGGAACGGCGTGGAGGGAACCCGGCAGATCCTTGGTCTCCTTGAAGATGCGTCTGAAAATGATCTGGTTTTTTCCCTCATATCAGGCGGGGGATCGGCTCTGCTTACTCAGCCTGGGGGAAAGATCATACTTCAGGAAAAGCAGGAGATTACACGCAGTTTGCTGGCATGCGGTGCCGGCATTGATGAGATAAACGCCGTGAGAAAGCATATTTCATCTTCAAAGGGTGGACAGATGGCGAGAGCGGCATATCCGGCCACTATTGTGAACCTGATGCTCTCCGATGTGGTGGGTGACAGGATGGATGTGATAGCATCAGGCCCCTTTGTCCCTGACAGTTCCACATACAAAGATGTTCTGGATATCCTCAGAAAATACGATCTGAAGGATATTCCCCCCGCGGTTAGGGAACATTTGGAGGAAGGCTTTGAAGAAAAGCTACCTGAAACACCCAAAGAGGGTGACCCTATTTTCGATAGGGTTTTCAATGTAATTATCGGCAGTAACATACTGGCACTGGAAGCGGCAGGGGAAAAGGCAAAAACGCTCGGATACGAGGTCATAATTCTGTCCTCTATGATGGAAGGAGAAACGAAGGAAGTGGCAGTAGTGCATAGTGCTATAGCCAAGGAGATATTAAAGACGAGCCGGCCTGTTCCGCCACCCGCCTGCATCATTTCAGGAGGAGAAACGACCGTGACCATTCGAGGCAAGGGGCTCGGCGGAAGAAATCAGGAATTTTGCCTGGCAGCGGCAATCAACCTCGCGGGGCTTTCGCCGCGGGTCGTTATCTTAAGCGGGGGCACAGACGGAAATGACGGCACTACCGATGCGGCGGGAGCTGTGGTTGATCCTTTTACCGTTAACAGGGGAAAAGATGTGGGGATGCAGGCCTCACGTTTTCTGGAAGACAATGATGCATATCACTTTTTTGAAAAGACGGAAGACCTGCTCATAACCGGACCCACCAATACCAATGTAATGGATGTACGGCTTGTCCTGGTTCGTTAGGGATCCTTGGCATAATATCTTTTCTCATACTGAGTGTCTTCGATTTTCATTCGGTTCTTATGAGCGATGGAGGGACATGTGTCAACATTGCCTGAATTCAGGAATACCAAGATTGTTTGCACGATCGGGCCGGCCACCTCATCTCTGGAACGTATCAGGGATCTTATTCTAGCAGGAATGGATGTGGTTCGGCTTAATTTCTCCCATGGAAACCATGCTACCCATCGTCAGGTACTTCGCCTGACAAGAGAGATATCCAGGGAACTGGGTAAAGAGGTCGGAATCCTTCAGGATCTTGGGGGGCCAAAAATTCGGCTCGGTAAGTTGCCGTTTCAAGAGCGAGAGCTCCAAGTGGGTGAAAAAATTGCTTTCAGCCCAACTGAAGGAAAAGAGCCTGATCTTATTCCGGTCAATTACCCTTATATCATTGAGGATGTGGCTGTTGGAGACAGCATCCTCCTGGCGGACGGATTGATTTTTCTTAAGGTCGTAGCCAAAGAGGCCGACAGGATTGTCTGTGAGGTCATCGTGGGAGGGGTCATTCAATCACACAAAGGAATGAATCTTCCTTCCAGCAGTCTCAGGGTTCCCACCTTTACAAAAAAGGACCTGGAAGATTTGACCCTTGGACTGGAGGAGGGGGTTGATTTTGTAGCCCTCTCTTTTGTAAGGCATGAAAGCGACCTGGAGCCTGTCCGTGAAATGCTCAATACGTATGGGAACCCTCCATTATTGATAGCTAAAATCGAAAAGCCGCAGGCAATCGAAAGATTGGAGAAGATATTGGCCAAGGTTGATGGAGTCATGGTAGCACGGGGTGATCTTGGGGTTGAAATGCCCCTCGAAGAAGTGCCCATTATTCAAAAAAGAATTGTTCGAATGGCCCGGCAGTCTGCTAAACCGTCAATAGTAGCCACCCAGATGCTCCGATCAATGATAAACAGTCCACGTCCCACAAGGGCAGAGGCAGCAGATGCCGCAAACGCCGTCCTGGATGGAACTGATGCCTTGATGCTCTCCGATGAAACCGCCATGGGGGACTATCCCATTGAGGCGGTCAAGATACTTGACAGGATAGCCCGTGAGGCCGAACGCCATCTGCATGCCGGCTCTTTCATAAACGAACCCACATCCGGTGCTCTTTCCGTTACAGCTTCCGCCATAGGCAGGGCGGCCTGTTATATGGCTGAAGAACTTAAGGCTTCAGCCATTGTGGCAGGAACGACCTCCGGGAGCACTGCGCGCCTGATTGCCCGCTTCAGGCCAGCATGTCCCGTGTTGGGTCTGACTCCTAATCAGTGGACAGCGCGGCAGTTGACATTGTCATGGGGGGTTATCCCAGCCCTTGTGGCCCGGTTCACAGAGACCGATGAGGTCTTTAAACTGGCTAGATTATGGGCTTTAGAACATCGGATAGTACAAGTCGGCAATCGTTTGGTGATTACCGCAGGCGTTCCGGTCGGTAAGCCAGGGACGACTAACCTTTTAAAGGTAATAGAGATCGAGTAACCGGTTTTTGAAAGGTCTCGAAGCTTGATGGACTCGTAAAAAGTCAAAATTGGGATGGTAAAGTAAAAAGTATATTTACAATTAACAATAATTAAAGGAGGCATCCAATGAGTAAAGGAAAAGACAAGAAAAAAACAAATGAAAAGAAAAAACCACAGCAAACCCTTAAAGAAAAAAGGAAATTGAAAAAGGAGAAGGGGAAAAAACAGTAAGCTGGCAAGGTAATTATCTATTGCTATTTGTTGCATTGAGGAATGTCCTGAAATCTTGGGAACAGAGTATATAGAATGATACCCGGATAGTTTTTATGGCATTCTGGGATTTTTGGTTCTGAAAGTCATCTGTGAATATAATAGAATAGGGGTGATGGACGGAACGGGGGAATAACTTGTTCGGATCACAAACATAAGAAATTATGAGTATAATTAAGCCCAATTGGGGTGTTTTTAAGGCTAAGTTTAGTGACAATCCTCGAGATAATTTTGAGTGGTTTTGCTATTTGCTTTTTTGTAGAGAATTTAACGAAGAAAAAGGAGTTTTTCGTTACAAAAACCAATCTGCTATTGAAACTAATCCCATTGAAAAAAATGGCAAAATTATTGGCTGGCAATCCAAGTTTTACGATACCCCTTTAACGAACCATAAAGATGAATTAATTGGTTTCGTTGATAGAGCGAAGAGAGATTATCCGAATATTACTGACTTATTGATATATACAAACCAGGAATGGGGACAGGCTAAAGGCAAGAGACCCCAAGGGTTAATTGAAGTAGAAAATAGAGCAAAAGAGCATGGAATAAGACTGAAGTGGAATACGGCAAGCTTTTTTGAATCTGAATTTGTTGCCCTCAAAAATGAAAATATCTCTAGGCATTTTTTTAGTCTAGATAAAAGCATTTTCGACCAAATTGAAGCACAGCAGGGGCATGCTGAGAACGTTTTATATGATATACGAACAAGTGCGAAATTTGATGGTCAGGATATAGAGATTAGCAGAAAAGATATTTTAGGGGAGTTGAAAAATAATTTAAACCAAATCGTTATATTGAGCGGTGTTGGTGGTGTTGGAAAAACTGCTGTCATTAAGAAATTATTTGAAGAATATAAGGATGAAATTCCTTTCTATATTTTCAAAGCGACAGAATTTGAACTGAGAAATATTAATGATCTGTTTGCCGATTCTGGTTTTCAAGAATTTGTAGATGTTCATAAGGATGATAACAATAAAATCATCGTTATAGATTCAGCCGAAAAGTTACTCTATCTAAATAATGCTGACCCTTTCAAAGAGTTTTTACGCACCCTAATAAACAATAAATGGAAAATAATTTTCACCACCAGAAATGATTATCTAGAGGTTTTAAATACTGATTTTTCAGAAATTCACGGCATCATTCCTATAAATTTAAAAATCTTAAACTTGAGTTTGGAAGAACTGGACTCAATTTCAGAGCAATATGGTTTCTCTCTACCTAAGGATGAAAAGCTAACAGAATTGATTAAAAATCCTTTCTACCTTAATGAATACTTAAGGTTTTATGAAAAAGGAGAGGAAATTGATTATGTGAGTTTCAAAGAGCAGTTATGGAATAAGATTATAAAAAAAGCCAAGCCAGCAAGAGAACAATGTTTCTTAAAAGTTTCCCTTGAAAGGGCCAACAAAGGACAATTTTTTATAAAACCTTCCTGCGAATCGCGCATTCTCGATGATGAGCTTAAAGCCGATGGAATCTTAGGATATGAAACACCACATGGATATTACATCACTCATGATATTTATGAGGAGTGGGCGTTAGAGAAAGTTATCGAATCAGAATTTATTAATAGAGCCTGTTCAATACTATTTTAGCTTAATAATTACTGATAGTTACAAAGCTGAAAAAA
>PFIF01000078.1:0-248 GCA_002782605.1 Deltaproteobacteria bacterium CG_4_8_14_3_um_filter_43_13
ACCTCCCTTCAAGGGAGAAATTACCACATGTCTACTACCGGGGTGGTACACTTTTCATTCCCATTTTTGGTACACTATTGCATTCCCATTGACAAAAATTTTAACTTCCTTTCAATCTTTTCCGAAAGCAAGCTTTTTATCCTATTTTTTTGGTTTTCAGAAAGAGCCATACTATTTCCCCTTAAAATGAAATATTATCTCAGCATAAGCTGATCTATCCTTTTCAACTCTACACAATACTGGTCTTT
>PFIF01000078.1:292-2912 GCA_002782605.1 Deltaproteobacteria bacterium CG_4_8_14_3_um_filter_43_13
GGATATAATCCATATTTATCGTTTGCTACTAAAAAAATAGCATAATCGTCTTGCAAATATCTTTTACAGTTTATCAATACATCGGCAATTCCTTGAATATATGCGTTTCTGGCTTCTTCGCCCTGTCCTTTGTATAGTGGCCCAATCTCTAATTCATCTTTTCTTTCAAATCTAAAAAGGTCATACGAATAAGCATGTTGCTCATGATAATCAATCAATCCTACATATGGTGGACTGGAAAACATGCCTCTTATTTTTTGCCTTTTGGCTAATTCACCAAAAGGTTTATTTTTTTTCGCAAGTTCTGCAAAAATATCAATGGTTCTGCTGTCGCCTGTCAGACACCTTTGATATGTGTCTGTTCGCAATCTATTGAATTGTTTTAATCTATTTATCGTATCGCCTCCGTATCTTTCCCACCAGCTAAGTATAGAAAATAAAGGTTTACATATCTTCCCATGTTTTTTACAGTAATATGTAGTTGTTACGGGCTCTTTTAAGGTTGCTAAATCAGCGTGCGTTGTTGCTCTACAAGACCTGATAGTCCTGCTTAAAATAACCGCAAGAATCTTTTTTAGGCTTACATCCTCTATTTTACGCACCTCTCCAAATACAAAATCAATTTCATCTCTTACGGGTTGCAAGAACCATTTGTCAAGAAATGTATTATTACTTTTTTGCTTGAGTGGAATTTGGTATTTTATAACCAAACTATTGTATATTTCCAAAAACAACCCTTCTTTTTCTTTTGCATAGACTTTTTCGTTGATTTGTCCTAATCTAACTTTTCTTTTGAATTCTGGAGAAGGAAAATATTTATTGTTGAAGATATTTAACTCACCAAGCAGATGTTCTTCAAACTCAATATTTTTTCTATTTTTTTGAAACTCTTTAAGTGTTAAGGCAATATGGTCTATAGTGTTTTTTAGCCTGGCTAACTCATGTTTTTCTATTTTTATATTGCTTATTAGTGCGTTAAATGCGGAAATATCGATACCAATAGCATGCATTTCTAATTCATTGGCCTGCACCAAGGTTGTCCCACTGCCACAAAACGGGTCAAGAACAATATCACCCTTTTCAAAAAAAGCCTCTTTCTTAAACTCGTCAGTATGAGAGTCTAAAAAATACTCTACAAGCTGAGGAATAAATTTACCTTTATATGGATGAAGTCTGTGAACATGTTTCGTTCTTTCCGATTCTTTATATTCATCAAAGGAAAGATTCCAGTTTAAGTCTTCTCCTAAATGCTTCTTCCATACTTCTTCTTTTGACTTAAATTGAGCCTCATAATACTCCTCTAAATCAGTCAGGCTAACAAAGGTTTTTCCATTGTCTCTATATTTTCTTATTCTCCCGTATTGGATTAAATAAGAGATATTTGATGGAGTAACATTTCTTTCTAAAAGATTTGTTGCCCATTTGCCAGCTTCTTCAATGGTTAATAATTGAGACATAAATTAATCTCCTCTTACGGTTTTATTGACATATAACGTACGCTTGAGCGGCGAGCAACCACGCGGCCAAGGAGGTCGAGGAAACGCCAAAAGATACTCACCGCGTGGTTGTTCGTCCGACTCCAAGCGATTGTTAGCCAATCAGATAAATACCTCTTTTACTTTGATATTATCAATTGTTACACGGCTATTGATTGATTCAAAGCCGATGTATTGAGCAAAGTGTATAGGATACCCCCTTGTACGAAGGTCAGACAGACTGACGTATAGGCGGTTTACTTTGTTTTCGAAGAAGGTGGATTCAAAGACCAGATTCGGCCAACAGCAGGAAATAGAGACATCGAAGCTCTTGATGAGATTAATATCCTTGGGACCTACCGATACTTGTTGTAATCTATCATGGTCTTGAACTGATCGGGAATAGTCGATGTGGCATTCATATTTCTGTGGATCTATTTCGGAGAATTCCCAAGGGAATATATTAATTATGCGGGGATAATCACCCTGTCTATCACATATGTATAACCGGATATCCGGGTTCTTATTGGTTTGCTTAACTTGGTCTATGATGACGTGGTAGCTAATGACAAAATTGGAGTTTACTGCTGAAGCACTCCAAATCTCTCCAGGACCAAAAATCTCAATTTCTGATGAGCTTTTGATATGGTTGTCTTTCGTCATGGAGGTCCAAGATAGAGCAACTTCACGAGTTTTGTATAGGCTGTCAGAAATAAACCTACCAAGTTTAACTTTCAGGTCGTTCTCGTTTTCAAATATCAACAATTCCCTGCCTTCTATATCGAATGGCACCTTCTTGTTCCATTCATCGAAAGCTGTTCCTTCCCAGCTTGCCTTGGAGCACAAGAACACGATGCGCTTATTGAGTGAATATGCGATTCCCAACTCCATGAAGACGTTGGGGTTCTTCTTGGATATGTCGACTATTATTAAGCGAGCTTCTTCTATCATCTTTGAGATGAGGCTTATCTTCACGGTGGATGGCTCGTAGTAGGAGGCACCATCCACATACTTCAGTCCGGTGTGCGTTTCAATTAACGGCCTGACAATTGTCTCAAACAACTGTCTAATTTGACTGTCGAACTGAAAGACCGCCATTACAGTATTGGAAACTGCCATACCTTCCTCCTTGATCATTGACATCA
>PFIF01000078.1:3027-3680 GCA_002782605.1 Deltaproteobacteria bacterium CG_4_8_14_3_um_filter_43_13
TCTGACCCTGCATATTCTGGTGCATATTCTGGTGCAGTATCCTGAAAATAGTTCGAACGCATTTCGCCGCCTACGGCGGCGAGACAGCAAGCCCCAAAATTGAGCGCCTTCGCCGCAATCTCAAAAACTGCCAAAGAACCTGTAAAAAATATCGGCTCGAACCACATTTTTGGTAAAAGAAAATTTTTCATATCACATCCATTGACCCTGCATCTGTTGTGGTTTTGCCCCTCTCTTGCCTCCCCTTTTTCTTAATCCTTTTCTTTCATTTCTTTTCCACAGCATGTAAGAGTTGGACATTTCGGATCTGGAGCGGTCTTTTTGATAACTTTTACCTCAGCTTTACATGTCTCACAGATATATGTTTTGCCTTCCTCAGCCATTTTTAAACACCTCCTTCCTTTTTATCCAATGTCTTTAGCTACACCAATGGTGTATAACACAGGATAAAGAACCCTCTTGGTTTGTTTATCCGTAACAGATGTAGGGTCAATTAGTATGCCTATCATTGACTTTATTTAACATACTTCATGGGTTTTTCGCAGTGTTTCGGCATCTCTATGTTTTCTGTATGACCTTCTGCAACGCATGGGCACCAGAGTTTGTCTATCTCAGAACCTGAGATAACACCAGGGCCTCAATGTACCACAGGC
>PFIF01000078.1:3735-5377 GCA_002782605.1 Deltaproteobacteria bacterium CG_4_8_14_3_um_filter_43_13
ACAAAGCAGTTTTGCCACTTTAATCACCTCCTTCTCTTCGGCCTTAAAAGCCGGTTGTGTTATTTCGTTCATGATTTCTAATGCACCCAGAGCAAGGCAACCAGGACCAATCTTACAGTTATTAGTGGTCTTTTGACACTCGCATTCTTCTTCAACCTCAATTGTATTAGCAATCTTCCCATATGAGTCGATATGAACCATTATCTCCTTCTTATCATCTTCCGGAATGGATGACTCATCCAGATCCATCCTCAACTTTTTTAGCCCCTTAATTACCTTTGTCCGGGCACCTGATAGGCCAATACATTTCCTGCATATATCTTCAGAGAAAGCCTGAAGGGTTGCAAGAACAACATTGCAGCCTCTGAGTTGGTTTCTAAAATAGATAGACATTTTTCCCCTCCTTTTTAATGATCCGATGGTTGCGCTGGCTGTGTAATGAGGTCAAGCAGCTTAAGGGCTCCAGAGGCAAAGCAACCTGCACCAATGGTACAATTTCCAACTGTCTTTTGACAGGGTTGGCTTTTATCCTGAGGCAGGGATTCAAACCTCTCAATAAACTCATTCGCCCTGCCTTCTAATCTTTGCTTGGTTTCCTCTGAAAGGGATGAATTGCCGATGTCTTCCTTCAACCTTTTGAGCCTTTTTTGGGCTTTAATCACCGCGGCAGGCAGGCTACAACCATCATGGCATATATCCCCATCAAGCGCCTGAAACGCGGCCAGCACACCATTAAATCCTCTCAGTTGATTGGCAAAGTATAGCTCCTCTTCTATCTCAGGCTCCTCTTTGACTAAAGCGGCAGGTTTAATGGCCGGGATTACCTTTTCTGGTACTGGTACAACGGCTTCTTTTTTTACCTCATCCTCTGGCGGCATTTCAAGTCCCTCTATCTCTTCGATACAGAGCCTGGCTATCTGGGAAAGTTCTTCGGTTACCTTCAAGAGCCGCTTAGTTATGGTTAAGGTTGCTCTCTTTTCCTTCATATGTTCATCTCCTATCTTTTTAAGTTTTTCTGCTGGTGGCTCTTGTGGCTCCTCGATACCTTTAAGAATCTCATCTATTTCCCAATCCTCAACCTCCTCTGGATGTTTCACCTTCAAGGTTAGGCTAGATGATATGGCGTAATCAGAATAGGCGCCAGGGTCATAGAGCATGAATTCTTTAAATGGAGTGGGGGTTTCCTGATAACAGGACCAAACCCCTTTCATTATAACTTCAGGGTCTATCTGACCTATAAGGTCTATCAGGGTTAACTGTTCTCTAAACCTGGAAATAGCCTCCAGGGGAATATTGAAAAGGTAAGGAGTCTTGGCTTGAGAGCCGATTATGGTTCTTCTTGCATCGACGCCATTTTGTATCAATGCTTTTATAGCAGTACCTGTATTGTGACCTTCTACTTCATCACCACATACAACCAGATAACGTATATTGGGATTAGCCACGATATTGCAGACGATCTTTTCAATCCCTATATTTTCTGTCTGCAATGTTCCTGACAGAGCTGCTCCAGTCTCAATTGCTACCTTTACTAAATTTTCAATCTCTTTAGGAATGGTCTGAACTTCAGGAGGCATAGCTCCATAGGGTGCATTCATCAAGACTACAACAGCCACCGGCGAGTAATCGTTACCCCGGAGGT
>PFIF01000295.1 GCA_002782605.1 Deltaproteobacteria bacterium CG_4_8_14_3_um_filter_43_13
AAGCTTGCATTATTTACAAAAAGAACCGAGAATATCGGGCACAAGCTTCTCAGGGAAAAAATTGAAGACTATATTATTATAGCATATACAATATACGTCTTACGTGAAGACTAAAGGTATGGCATCATCAATGAGGTGAGAGGGGTAAACCGGGCCGTTTATGACATCAGTTCAAAACCACCAAGCACAATTTAGTGGGAGTAAAAAGGGAGAAACGGTAACATGAAAAAAAGTGCGTATCTTATAATGACGTTGTCCTTATTGATTGTACTGGGAAGCTATAGCGGAATCGCTTCGGCTTCGGGCAAAATCCAGGTTGCCGTCAGTGTCCTGCCTCAGGCATATTTTGTGGAGAGACTGGGGGGAAACCGGGTGAACGTCCAGGTCATGATCCCGGCAGGTGCATCTCCCGAAATGTACGAACCAACCCCTCAACAACTGGTCAGGCTGTCCGACTCTGATATCTACATTAAGGTGGGCGCCCCTGCCTTTCCCTTTGAAGAGAAGTATCTCCATATCATTGCCGGGAAAAATAAAAAAATGACCTTGGTGAATATGTCAGATGGCACACGCTACCGTGAACAGGACCCACATGTATGGCTTTCTCCTTTCTGCGTAAAGATAGCAGCCAGGAATATCTATCAGGCGCTGTCCCTTTATGATCCTCAATACAGAGATTATTACGGGAAAAATTTAACGGCATTCTTAAGAGATATTGAAAAGTTAGACCGTAAGATCAGAACACTGCTCACCGACAAGAGAGGTTATGCCTTCCTGGTCTATCACCCTGCCTGGGGATATTTTGCCGATGAATATGGCCTGAAACAGATGGCCATTGAAGAAGAGGGGAAAATAAAAGGCGCATCCCATATCAGAGAGATGATTGATATAGCAAGGCGGAAAGGCATTAAGGTCCTTTTTGTCCAGAAGGGTTTTGATACAAAAAGCGCCCGAACAATTGCCCACGAGATCGGCGGAAAAGTAGTGGAAGTGGATCCTTTAGAAAGGGACTGGCTGAAAGGCATGGAAGCCTTTGCGGAAATCCTCAATCAGGTATTGAGAAAGTAACATGGAACACTTCATTGAAATTACCGATGTATCTTTCGGATATGAAGACATTCCCGTTATCGAAAATGTTTCCCTGGATATCTTCGAGAGGGATTTTCTTCTGCTCATAGGCCCCAATGGAGGTGGAAAAACAACGCTTCTGAAACTCATCCTTGGGATCATCAAGCCGTGGAGCGGCTCTATCCGTATTCTCGGAGATGTCACCGGACGACTGGGATATGTCCCGCAGTTTGCAAGTTTCAACAGAAATTTTCCGATCAGTGCCCTGGAGATGGTCCTCACAGGATGTATTAGTCCACAAAATTTCCTCAAGAGATACACGAAAGACGATATGGAAAAAGCTGAGATGATCCTCGAAAAGGTAAATCTACATGACAAGCGGCATGAAAACGTTAAAGACCTCTCCGGCGGTCAAATCCAGAAGGTGCTTATCGCCCGTGCCCTTATTTCTGAACCGGTGGTCCTGCTCCTGGATGAACCCACGGCATCAATTGACATTACATCAAAAACCAGCCTCCTGGATTTTCTGAATAAACTCAACGAAAAAATGACCATCGTCGTTGTAACCCATGATCCGACACCCTTCACCCTTACATACAGGCACATCGCCTGTCTGAACAAAAATCTCTACTTCCACGAAAAGGGAGAACTGGATGCCCATATCTTAGAGTATGTCTATGGTTGCCCTGTGGAACTGTTAGGTCATGGCATCCCTCATACTATTTTGAAAAAACACTGACATACCGTAACTATTCAGGTTCAAGGTTCCGGGGTTCACGGTTCATGGAAAATATTTTATCTTACGAATTCATGCAGAATGCCGTCTTGACCGGCATCATGGCCAGTGTCATCTGCGGTTTCATAGGACCTTTCATTGTAACGAAACGTATGGTTTTTATCAGCGGCGGCCTCTCCCACACCGCATTCGGTGGATTGGGCATCGCCTATTGGCTGGGGGTAAAACCCCTCTACGGGGCAACCGCTTTTGTTCTCCTCGCTGCGGGGATCATCGGAAATCTGGAAGAAAAGATAAGTGATCTGTTTATCGGTATCCTGTGGGCTGTAGGGGTGGCCGTGGGAATCATCTTTATCCACATGACGCCGGGGTACACCCCCGATCTGATGACATTTCTGTTCGGGAACATCCTGATGGCGTCACGGACAGATGTTATCATTACCTTGATTTTATTGTTTCTCGTAACCTTGCCGATATTCATCTTCTACAAAGGCTTTGTGTCTGTCGCTCTCGATGAAGAGTACGCCCGGGCCAGGCAGTTGCCCGTAAAGGCGCTAAACATGGGGTTGATTGTCCTCGTCGCCCTCTCCATCGTTACACTGATTCAGGTAGTCGGTATCATCCTGGTCATCGCTCTGCTTACCATTCCCGTGGCGATTGCCGGCGAGATGTCCATGAATTTCAAGCGGATTATGTTGCTCTCCATCGTATTCGGCATTGTGATCTGCCTTTCCGGGCTTTCCCTCTCCTATTTTCTTGAATTACCATCCGGGGCCTCGATCATTCTTATCGGCGGCATGCTCCTTACCCTCATCAAAGGCGCCAAAAAGCTATCCTCTCATCGCAAAACCACGGTCTAGGGGCATCATTTATTAGTCTATCCTTTGATGCCTCAACACTTTTTCTTGACAAGAAAAGTTAATTCTGATAGTGTCTTTTTTGGTCGGCTCTCAAAATTGTCGTCGACATTTTTTCACTGGAATGCACGTACATTCCAAAATAATTATATAAGGAGGATCTAATATGGTAGGGATTGCTTCTTACGGGGCATATATCCCATTGTATAGGATGCCTAGGATTGAAATCGCAAAGGCATGGGGTATCGCTCCTCAGGGGAAAGGAGAGCGGTCCGTTGCCAACTTCGATGAAGACAGTCTTACTATGGCCGTTGGGTCAGCAATTGACTGCCTAAGGGG
>PFIF01000146.1 GCA_002782605.1 Deltaproteobacteria bacterium CG_4_8_14_3_um_filter_43_13
ACTCTCGCCTCCCTAATTCATTCACATAACTCCGGCGAATCTATTTGTGACGCCATAACTATTTTTGATCCTTATATCGGAGTTCCAGAAGAATATTCTTGACATTTAAAAGCAAGGTGCTGTAGAACAAAAAAAGATGAAAAGGGTAATATGGTGTCCAGAAATAGGTTAAGTTATTTCTGGAGGTTAAATAAGGAGATGGTCGGGCCGCTATCTGAATGTAGGATAGCGGCTTTTTTTACACAATCGTAGAGGGAATCATGAGTTTTTAGATGCCTAAAAAACAAAGCAAGGAGGACGAGATGGAAACAGGGACCCAGAATGAAAAAGAAAAAAATTGGAGGCGAAAAAAACGGGGATGCAAAACAAAGATGTAAACGGACACTCGCATAGTCATACTTTTAGTAAAGGAGTACGGCCATGAATGATAAAAAGAATATAATAGACGACTGGATGGTAAGGATAACCTTCGCCGAAGCGGGGAAGCCTGAAACGGGTTTTCGTCTGACCGGCGCTGAACTGAAAACGAGGCTTGCCCTGGACAAGATAATGGTTGTGAGATCGGAAAAAACCAAAGGCGAAATAAGGGGGGATGGAGAGATTATGGAAATGCCAGATCAACAGAAACCGGAAATAAAAAAGGGTGAAAAGCTGAACGTTATGATACTGGACGATGAGCCCATTGTTGGAAAACGTCTGAAACCTGCGCTTACAAAGGCAGGGTTTGACGTTGAAGTTTTCCTGAATCCCAGGGAAGCCCTGGCTCGCCTGGACGAACAAGAGTTCGACATCGTCGTCACCGACCTGAAGATGGAAGAGGTGGACGGTATCCAGGTACTGGAGAATGTACTCTCCAAATGCGAAAAAACCAGGGTGATCCTCATTACGGGATATGCCACCGTCGAGGTGGCAAGAGAGGCCCTGGTGAAAGGGGCCTTTGACTTTATCGCAAAGCCTTTCAAGCCCAACGACTTGAGAGCGGTAATCAATAAAGCGGCCCTGTCTCTGGGACATAAAGGGGTTGTGTTTGATTGAGCGTTTTCATAGAGGCAGAGGCACTATCCGGTTGCTTACAGATCTGGTTCTGTGTTATAAGCAACATCTTTCGGCAGGCAGCGGAGAGCTTTCGCTGAACTCTATCTTCCTATAGCTTCAGACATAAGACTTGAGGCTAGACCATAGACGAGCACGGGACTATCAAGGTTCTACGAGGTCTAATGTCTGAATTTATAATGCTAGATGATATGGATCTCACTGAAGTCCAGAGTGACCTGACTAAAAGACCTACTATAAGCATAAGGCTCAGGATTATCCTGGGGTTTTTTTTGCTTTTTTTGCTATGTGTCGCATCCAGTATCGCCTCCCTGATTATGGAATCCCGTATTTCCCAGAAACTAAAATTTATGGAAACGATCAATTTCTACACCTTCGAGATTCAACAGGCCCGGAGATACGAAAAGAACTTTTTTCTCTACCGAACCAATTTGCCCGAGGCCGTGGAGAATGTACAAAAGGCAAGAGAGATCCTCAGGGAGGAGAGTGTAAATATAACCGCGGTCATTAGCCCTGCTAAACTGAATACCATGATCGGCCACCTGAACCGCTATGAAAATTTATTGGATACACTTAAGACCTTACAAAACCGATCTCCCGAGGATGTTGGTTCTTTTTCTGAGATTGAGAGAGAACTCAGGCGACATGGGGCAGAAATGGTCTTCATGGCTGTAATTTTAGTGGATCAAGAACGTAAAGAAGTGGAGGAGATATCCAGATGGCACCGTCAGATCCCCCTTATTTTTTTAGTCATCCTACTGATTATGATGATATATCTGACCCATTTTTTGGTCCAACAAATCGTAATACCATTGAATCGTTTTGTTAATTATACCTCTCGTATTGGCCAAGGAGATTTTACCCCCATCAAGGCAATCAGGCGTTATAAGGATGAATTTTCCAGATTGGCTATTGCCATCAACTGGATGATGGATCAGCTTAAAAAAAACCAGGAGCAGTATATCCAATCCCGCAAGATGGCCGCCGTAGGAACACTGACCTCTGGGATCGCTCATGAATTAAACAATCCCCTGAACAATATCTGTATAACCACAGAATCCTTAATAGATGAGTTAGAAGGACTTCCCGATGCTGAAAAACGGAAACGTCTCGAGGATATTTATACCCAGGCCGAGCGGGCCAGCGGAACCGTTCGGAACCTCCTTGATTTTACCCGCATGGACACGCCCTCCTTCGTCCCTGTTTCTGTTCACGAACTTATAAGCGCCACCCTAAGACTGGTCCGCCATGAGATGGAAATAAACAATATAGAACTAAAGTATGCCCCTGAAGATACGGAGGCAAAAATCCAGGGTGATTTTAGTCAACTCCAGCAGGTTTTCCTGAATCTGATCATCAACAGTATCCAGGCGATGCCCCACGGTGGTACCCTGACTATCCAGGTTAAGTTTGATGATCCTGAATTTGTTCATATTGATGTGACGGATACAGGGATGGGAATACCGGAGGCAATCCTTCCACAGATATTTGATCCCTTTTTTACCACCAAAGAAAAAGGGACCGGTCTTGGGCTTTCGGTCAGTTACAGCATCATTGAGAAGCACGGAGGAAAGTTCCTGGTTAAGAGTCAGATCAACCAAGGTTCAACTTTTTCCGTCATTCTACCAAAGTACAAGGAGTAAAAGATAATGGACCTTTTCATTTACTTGCCGGTAGCGGCTAACAGTATGAATATCCTGCTTCTTTTGGGCCTGGGAGGCCTGGTGGGTCTTTTATCGGGTCTATTTGGCGTAGGAGGTGGATTTTTGCTCACCCCCCTCTTGATCATGTTTGGTATCCCTCCAACCGTAGCGGCCGCCTCAGATTCAAATCAAATAGTCGCCGCTTCGGCCTCAGGGACTTATGCCCATTATCGCCTGGGAAATGTGGATTTTAAGATGGGCGCCGTTCTTCTGGTAGGTGGCTTAT
>PFIF01000229.1:0-208 GCA_002782605.1 Deltaproteobacteria bacterium CG_4_8_14_3_um_filter_43_13
AACTCATATTTTTGTTTTCGTATTTTTTCTCTGATGGTATGGATGATAGCCAATAATAGTGACCTCTGTTATCAATTACATAGTAGGTTCTTCTCCCAATTAGTTGGGAGAAAGTGGTACAGGATTCGAGGATTCCAGTGGTCAAGTGAATATTATTAACCCTTAAACACTCGAATCCTCGAATCCTTGACCCCTTGAATCCTTTTCA
>PFIF01000229.1:337-5555 GCA_002782605.1 Deltaproteobacteria bacterium CG_4_8_14_3_um_filter_43_13
CCAAACAGGTTCTCAACCACCCCAAGAATCCCACCACCCAGTGCTGCCCCAGGCAGGCTGGTCATCCCACCTAATACTGCCGAAGCAAAGGCCTTTAATAAGGGGTCTATCATCATATTGGGGTCAAGTAAGGTAATAGGGGCAATTAGCACACCGGCTGCCGCACCAATCAGAGAGCTAAGCCCCCATGTCAAGGACAGGATTCTCTTGGATCTAATCCCCATCAGACGGGCCGCCGTCTGGTTCTGGGCAGTTGCTTTCATGGCAACACCCAATTTAGAATACCTGAAAAAGAGGAATAGGATAAGCATCAGGCTGATACAGACTGCAAAAATCCAGAGATTTAACTGACTTATTATAATGCCTTTTAGATTATAAACCCTCGTATCCAATATAGGAGAAGGGAAACTCTTGGTCTCTGCCCCCCATTTCCATCCGGCAAAACCATACAGAACCATTTCTGCCCCAAGGGTAATCACAATCAATCCTAAGACAGTGGGTTTTTTGGCAGGTCTGAGGAATGCAAATTCCACGAGCATACCCAGGAGCAGGGAAAACACAAGTGTTAGAGGGAAGGCAATAATAAAAGGTATGTTATAGGTTGACAAAAGAGAATATGCAAAGAAAGTGCTTACCATAGCCATCTCACCCTGGGCGAAGTTCAATACCTCAGAGGTCTTATAGATAATTACCATCGCCAGGGCGATTAGGGCATAACAGCTTCCTATGGCCAATCCGCTGACTATTATCTGGGATAGTTGGGTTAACATGGCATTCTCCCCTTATCAATATTGAAAGCTGTGTTCTTTCGGAAAAAGTATCAATGAGAGCGAAGTTATATAACCGTTAACTGTTCTCAGTTATCCGTTGTCAGTTGCCAGTTCTTTGCTGCCCTCTCTCCGTCGGTGAATGGGAAACAGCAGACGGTGAACTTTTACGAAGGTATACCTACTGCTAAAACGGCCACTTTTTCCAGTAGTATTTGATCTTTAGCCACCGTCCCCACAACCCCAATGGCTCGAAAATTATAATAACAATCAATATCAATCCAAATATTATGCTCGATACATTGGCTATCCCACTCATACTAAACCATCCCTGGGAGAGGAAAATTACCCCTTTCCCCAGGAGAGGGACTTCAGGGATATTATTCAACTGTATCTGCAAAAAGGTGATTAATATTGCTCCAAGAATAGAACCCAAAATGGAACCAAGACCCCCTACCACAACCATAGCCAGGAAAGAGATAGAAAGAAAAAAATTGAAGTTCTGGGGGTTGATGAACCCCAGAACAAAACCCATCAAACTCCCTCCAATACCAGTGTAGAATGCACTCACTGCAAAGGCCAGAGTTTTATAGTGGGTAAGATTTACCCCTATAGTCTCAGCAGCTATATCACTATCCCGGATAGCGATAAATGCCCGGCCTATCCTTGATTTAATTATGTTTATGGCCGCTATGGTCATGCCTACTGTAACTGTCATGATTAAATAATAAAGCTGCCTGTCTGTATTCAGTTCAAAAGGCCCAAATGTTATCTTTGGAGTAATAATGCCCATGTGACCACCAAAGAACCCCTCCCAATGTCCAATAATCTGGATGATTGCCATCCCAAAACCCATTGTGGCAATAACCAGATAGGGCCCCTTTAACCTCAATGCGGGAAGACCCAGAAGAAAACCAAAGACAGCGGCAATCAGACCGGAAACAGGCAACGCAAATACAAAAGGGAGGTGAAGTCGGGTCATTATTATAGCCGAGGCATATGCCCCAATGGCAAAAAAACCGGCGTGTCCCAGAGATATCTGCCCTGTGTACCCTACCAGGATATTCATACCCAGTGCTACTATCACATTTATTAGTACAAGATTAAGGTTATAGACAATATAACCCTTTGTAAACAGGGGTAATAACACCAGGAAGGCAATCAATAAGAAGAACCAGACTTTTACTACATTGCTTGGGAACAACCTGATGTCTTCGCGATAGTCCCTTTTCATATCCATGGTCTTAGACTCTTTCTAAAAAGACACAAAAGTACAGCAGGTATTCTGAAGCTACACAACTAAAAATTTTTCACACCTTACCATATCTTTTGCTTTTCATCAATAAGTAAAATCATACCTTCAAAAAAGGAGGCCTTTTTCTGTCTCCGTTGAATCTTACTGTCTATCTGATGAACATCCTTGACAATAACAGGCTTCTTTGATAGATAATTTGTAACTATTCAGGCACAAAGTGGCAAAGGCACATAGGCACAAAGCAGATCAGGGTCGTTTCGTTGTTTTTTCCTTCTTTGTGCCTTTGGTACTCTGTGCCTTTGCGCCTGCTTGAATAGTTACAAAGTATTTTGGCAACAGCCTGGAAAGGTCTAACTCCAAATTGAACTCAAGAATAGCCTCAAATCTGTACGGCCCTTCATTTATCATGATGGGTATTGCGAATCTATTTACCGTATCGAGCTTCAGCAGCTTTTTCCTCTTCCCTCTTTTCATTACGCACCATGGAGGCTCAAAGGCAGACATAGGAATCATCATGGGTTTGTTTGCCCTCTCTGCCGTTCTTTGTCGTCCCTGGGTATCTGACATGGTCGACAGGATAGGGAGGAAGAGAAGCTATACCGTTGGATGCCTTATCATGAGTCTCCTGCCCGTCACGTATCTGCTCTTTCGAGGGGATCTGTCCCGCTTTTACTTCCCCCTCATTTTCATCAGGTTTGTACATGGTGTTGGATTGGCAATCTGTTTCACCTCGGCATTCACCTACATTGCTGACATCGTCCCTGAAGACCGCCTCAATGAAGGGATAGGCATGTTTGGTGTCACAGGGCTCACGGGATTAGCAATTGGGCCTATCATTGCTGAGATAGTTATCCGGTCATTTGGCTTTTCTGTCTTCTTTTTTACCTCCGCCGCAATGGCCACCCTTGGGCTTTTGCTCCATCTTCCCCTTCCTGAGTCTTATGTCCCTGTTTCTCATGAGTCCTCTCAATCCTTTTTCTCGGTACTTGTTAAAAGAAATGTTTTCGCCGTGGCATTGGTGGCAATGCTATTTGGTTTTGGCTTAGCAGCTTCTGGCAGTTTTGTTTCCCCTTTTGCTAAAGAACACCATTTACCATTCATCTCCCTCTACTATATCTCCTATTCTTCATCGGCTGTTACTGCAAGACTTCTCGGAGGCAGGCTTGCAGATAGGATTGGTGAAGACCAAATCATCCCCTACGCCATGGTTCTTACGGGTACAGGCCTTCTGATATTGATTTTCATGGGAGGATCTACGATACTGGTTCTTTCGGGGTTTTTGTCCGGCTGTGGCCATGGGTTTCTTTTTCCATGCCTGAATTCGCTGATTATCCGCAATCAGCCGATCAATATCCGCGGGAAGATTACAGGAATATTTACAGGAGGGATCGATGCAGGAGCTTTTGTGGGGTCTATTATTCTCGGCTACATCGGGGAATGGGCAGGATTTAGGGCACTCTTCTTTGCCGCAGGCATTGTCCTCCTTGCCGGGCTTGGGATATACAAGCGATCTCTCCCTTCTGTCGGGATGACATCTTAATAAAGAAACGTACTACCAGTACTCGCTTCAGGCATTTTAAGGTGAAAGACCAGAAACAAAACGACTCAATCCCTGAGAAGCTTACCGTAGATATAGAAAAGCTTGTCTATGGAGGTGAAGGGCTTGCAAGGACGGAATTTGGGGTTTTACTGACACCTTATACCGTGCCTGGTGACTCTATCCTTGTCTCTTCTATCCATAAAAGAAAAGGAGTGCTTCATGGAAGGCTTCAGGAGATACTTAAACCTTCAGAACACAGGGTTTCACCATTTTGTGATAACTTTACAAAGGGGTGCGGAGGCTGTCAATGGCAACACATAGATTATCTTGAACAGGTAGAAATAAAGAGAAGAATAATCGAAGAGAGCATAGAAAGAATTGGGAAAAAGACTTTCAAATTCCCGCCCCTGGCATTTGATCCCTGTTTCAAGGGAACCAGGCTCCGTAGTCTCTTTCACATCTGTCACAAAAATTCAGCAATAGGTTTTTACCGCTTCAATACCAATGACATCATACCGATAGAAGAATGCCCCCTGTGTGTCCCATCTATAAACCAAGCGCTCTCTACACTTCACGAAAATTTTGATATGCTTAAATCTGTCAACTCAGCCAGTATCATTACAAACGGAAACGATGTCCATTTACATCTTGAGGGAAGAAAAGGCACCCCTCTCTACTTTGATCCTCAGTATATTGAGTTTTTCACAGGTGGATTCAAATACCTTGCTAATGGAAAGGTGTTCCTACAAGGACACAGCACGCTAAATGGTAAGCTTATAGAGGTTATAAAAGACTTGATTGGAGAAAAAAGGGAGAATCTGCTTCTGGACCTTTTCTGTGGTGTGGGCTTCCTCTCCATCCCTGTTTCTTCTCACTTCAACCACGTCGTTGGCATTGACAACCAACAGGAATCTGTACAGTTGGCAAGAGAAAATGCAAAACTCAACGGATTAACCAATATGGAGTTTTACAGGCAGGACCTGGGATTAAAAAACTGTCTTTCAGGGATAAGTTCTGTTGATGTTGTTATCATCGATCCCCCACGAAGCGGGTGCTCAAAAATATTAATCGAAGAACTGGTTAGGTTAAGTCCCTCTAAAATCATCATGGTTTCCTGCAATCCAACAACAATGGCCAGAGATATAAGGGTGTTCATAAATAACGGATATGAAATTGTCTCTGGTTATGGGATAGACCTCTTCCCCCAAACCTTCCACGTAGAAACAATTGTTAGTCTGATAAAAACATGCAACACCTCTTGAGGAGAAACTAAAGAGGTAATTGCAAAAGTATTGCTATCTGTCATTCCCGCGAAAGCGGGAATCCAGAAGTCATTGTTTTTAAAGAAAACTGGATTCCCCGATCAAGTCGGGGAATGACGAATTTGGGACTTTTGCAATTACCTCTAAATACAAAAAAATGCAAGTTGAAGTTGAAACCTTGCCAGTATCTTGTTCGGCAGGAACCCCTCGTAGAAATTTTTTTATTGCAAGATATATTCTTATCTGATATACAAACTAATTTTCTTGACTTTTTACGACTTCACCAAAATGTGAGTCACAGATAATAATAAACAATTTAGGGTCCTTGTTTGATTCACTGGGGATGATACTCTAGTGGAATGTCCCTTTAATACCTTTACTATGAATTACTATA
>PFIF01000223.1 GCA_002782605.1 Deltaproteobacteria bacterium CG_4_8_14_3_um_filter_43_13
GGGGAGGGGGAATATGTTTGCAGCTCAACGAAATTACACATCTTTTTCACCCCCACCCTAACCCTCGCCCATCAAGGGGGAGGGAATTTAGGGTATTTCTGGATGGGCACTAACTTGGAAATAGGTAACCACTTTGAAGGTATTGGCAATAGAAACTTCAACCATGGCTGGAAGTGTAGCCTTAGTAGATGGCGATGAACTTGTATCGGAGTATCTGCTGAATATCGACATCACCCATTCTGAAAGGCTGCTTTTGGCCATTGATTGTGTAACACAAGATTCAAAGATTTCCATAGATAAAGTCGATGGATTCGCTGTCTCTGTAGGCCCTGGCTCATTTACAGGACTCCGAATAGGCGTAAGTACAATTAAGGGACTTGCCTATGCAGCTAACAAACCTGTTGTTGGCATTTCAACCCTGGATGCTTTAGCTGAAAATATTTCCTTTACAGACTACCTTACCTGTCCAATATTAGATGCCAGAAAAAAACAAGTCTATACAGCATTGTATAATAGAGACGCAAAAAACAGGCTGATAAAACTCACACCTGATCTGGTAATAGACCCAAGAGAGCTACTAAAAAAGATTCAAGAAAAGGTTGTTTTTCTAGGTGATGCTATAAAGGTCTATCATACACTCATAAAAGAGGTACTTCGAGATATGGCATTCTTTGCTCCACTAAATTTGAGACTTCCCCGTGCGGCAAATATTGCAAAATTGAGTTTAGATCAATTTAAAAAGAATAACACTTTGGATTTAAATACATTTACGCCTTTCTATGTGCGTCCCTCAGATGCCGAGGAAAAATTTAAAGAGCCTTTATAAATAAAGAGGAGGTAACAACCATGCATCAAAAAGACTTTACTGGCTGTCATATCCCTATAATTACTCCCTTTAAGGATGACTGTTCAATAGATGAGGGAGGGTTAATAAAGCTGGTAAATTATCTTATTGAAGAGGAGAGGGTGGACGGTATAGTCCCCTGTGGAACTACAGGAGAATCACCTACCCTGTCCCATAAAGAACACAATCAGATAATTGAGATAGTTGTAAAAGAGGTCAACGGCAGGGTACCTGTAATTGCAGGAACCGGGTCTAATAGCACCCAGGAGGCTATTAATATGACAAAACACGCTGAGGATGTGGGTGCTGATGCCAGTCTTCAGGTGGGCCCTTACTATAACAGGCCAACCCAGGATGGGCTTATGCGTCACTTTGAAGCTATCGCTAAAAATACCAAAATACCTCATTTTATATACAACATACCATCTAGAACCGGCAGAAATATAGAGCCCCAAACTATAATTGAACTTTCAAAGATCGATAATATAATAGGGCTTAAAGATGCAAATGGGAATCTAATACAGACCATGGAGATAATAAGGGCCACCAAAAATAGTTCTAAAAAGTTTTTTATTCTCTCAGGTGAGGATGCCCTTACGTACCCCATGATGTGCCTGGGAGGAGATGGTGTGATATGTGCTGTGGGGAATGTTATCGGGAAGGAGTATACCGAGATGTGTAAATTGATCAAAGCAGGGGAATATGAAAAGGCAAGAGAGATACACTACCGGACGCTCCCTTTGGTTAATGCCCTATTTATAGAATCGAATCCAGCCCCGGTAAAAGAGGCATTGAACATGATGGGGCTGCCCTCCGGGAAGCTAAGGTTGCCTTTAGTAGAGTTACAACCAGAGAATAGAGAGAAACTCAGAAAGGCACTAAAAGAGATGGGGAAACTATAGTAGATTGCTTTTGCTGGAGTTAAAATCTCATCCCTTTAAGTCTTATCTTTTGGATGTTGTCTTCTTATATCCTGACCTTCTTAGCCAGAACCTTTCATAATTGCTGCATCCTTCCCCTGCTCTCGCAGTGGCAGGCTTGTTGCAGCCGTACGCCTAAGTGCGTTTCCCTCCTCAGGATTTGCGCGTCCTGCATCTGGAGCTTTTTACTTTGCCATCCCAATTTTGACTTCCAAGTAACTTAAATTTGATCAAGGTATAGAGTTGAAACATGATTTTTAGTACCATTTTTTTGGTAGAATGTTACTCTTTGAAAATTAAATGGGAAATCAGGATAGAAGCAGTAAGTTCCCCACATGCGTGGGGATGAACCGTCCCTTTTTTCTTTTCTACCAATTTTAGCTCTTGCCAGAATCTCCCTACAGGGATTACCAATCTTCCGTCTCATCCACAAACCATTGCCTAAAGAGAAGTTCTGCCATTGCTTGGAGGTTTTATTTTGGTGGCGGAGTAAATGTTATCGTTATGAATAAATTAGAGAATCACTGTTAACCGAAACTTAAAAACAGGACATTTCTAAATTGGCTTGACAGGGTGGAGGGAGGATTTTTCTTGACAAAAAAAATGTTTATATATATTAATTACTTTTCCTATGCCTAAGCAGCATAGTCGGATAAAAATACACGAGTAACAGCCGTTTATGTGTATTTATATTAATGAATAAATGTAGGTTTCCAGTTTGATATTAAATGTTGAAGAGATACCTATCAGCGGTTTAGATATAAGACAGACCCTGGATCAGGATTGGCTGAAAGATATCCTCCGGGATATTAGGGAGACAGGAGAATGTAGGTTTTCTGCGCCTATTTCATTTGATCTAAGGGTTACCAAATCAAGCAGAAATGTTTTTGTACATGGTAATATTGCTACAAACTTGGTGATGAAATGCAGCAGATGCCTGAAAGACTTTGATTATCCTATTCTAATACATAACTTCAAATACACCTTTTGCCCAGCAGAAGACAAAAAGGTTGTTGACGATATAGAGCTTAGCGGTGAAGACTTGGAATTTAGTTTTTACCTTGGGGAAGAGATCAGTATCGCTCAAGTGATTCTTGAACAGGTAACCCTTGCTGTCCCTTTCAAACCCCTGTGTCATGACTTATGCCGTGGCCTCTGCTATCAATGTGGGACGGATTTGAACAAAGAGAGATGTGAATGTTCGAAGGAAAATAAATTCAATATTCGATTTTCGAAGCTCCGAGATCTTAAGGTTTAAAGCATAAAGTAAGATATGTTAGTAAAAGAGCTACTAAGGAGATTAACCAATGGCTTTACCAAAAAGAAGACACTCCAAATCACGAAGGGATAAACGTCGTACACATGACAGATTATCCTTACCTCAAACAACACTTTGCCCTCAGTGCAACGAACCCAAGCTTCCTCACCGCGTTTGCCTTGCTTGTGGTACTTATAAAGGCAAGACCGTATTGGAAGTAAAGGAAATCTGATCAGGGAGAATTCATGAAAATAGCACTAGATGCTATGGGTGGTGATTATGCACCCGAAGTAACTGTAGAGGGGGCAATCCTCGCAGCAAGGGAATTTAACACCCATGTTATTTTAGTGGGAAATCAAGAGGTAATTCAAAGAGAACTCCTGAAGCATAATACTAAAGGACTGCCCCTATCAGTCAAACACGCATCCCAGGTTATAGGAATGGGAGAGTCTCCTTCTGAAGGGCTTAGAAAGAAAAAAGACTCCTCCATAAGGGTTGCCTTTGAGTTAATAAAAAGTGGAGAAGCTAAGGGATTAGTCAGTGCAGGAAACTCTGGCGCTGTTCTGGCAACGGGTATCTACGTTCTGAAAAAACTAGAGGGGGTTGATCGGCCAGCAATTGCAGCCCTTTTACCTACGCTGAAGGGTGTGTCTGTCTTATTAGACGGTGGTGCCAATGTAGTTTGTAAATCCTCCCATTTAGTACAGTTCGGCATTATGGGAAACGTTTATGCCAGGTATGTCTTGGGCAAGCAGGACCCAAAGGTTAGTTTGCTAAGTAACGGCGAAGAAGATAGCAAGGGAAACGACGTAACACGGGATGCCCATGTTGTTTTAAAAAATAGTTTTATTAACTATACAGGTTATGTAGAGGGTATGAATGTTTATGATGGAAGTGTCGATGTGGTAGTATGTGACGGATTTGTGGGGAATATAGCCTTAAAGATAAGTGAAGGATTAGTTTACGCATTAGGTAATACATTTAAAACAGAGATGAACAATGGTCTCCGTTCAAAGTTGGCGTACATTTTAGCTAAGAAGCCATTAAATAATATAAAAAAGAGATTCGATTATTCAGAATACGGAGGAGCCCCTCTTTTGGGTATAGACGGTATAGGTATAATCAGCCACGGCAATTCGTCGGCCAGGGCCATCAAAAATGCCGTCCAGATGGCTGCCCGCCTCGTTTCTAATAGGGTTAACCCCCATATTATAGAAGACCTTAGAAGGAATCAGGAGTTGCAGAAATCAGCCAAGATATCCCCTGTCAAGATTTGGGAACAGATTAAAGAGAAAATAATTCACGTTGAAGAAAAATGGAAGGATAAATAAAGCAATTAGGAGTTATTTATGGATTATTTTTTGACAGAAAACCAGATGATGATAAAAGAACTGGCCAGGCAGATCGCAGACCAAAGGATTATGCCTGTTAGGGCAGAGCTCGATGAGAAGGAGAAGTTTCCATGGGAGATTATCAAGGTTCTGGCAGACTCTGATCTAATGGGGCTCTGTTACCCCGAGGAATATGGGGGGCTTGGAGGGGGGACATTTGAGAACTGTTTGGCTGTAGAGGAGATAAGCAGGGCTTGCATTGGTGTCTCTGTATGCTATGCCGGCAGTGGACTTGGGGCATATCCTATCCTTCTATTTGGCTCGGAAGAACAGAAAAAGAAATACATACCAGATGTAGCCGGTGGAAGAAAACTGGCGGCTTTTGGTTTAACTGAGGCTAATGCAGGAAGCGATGCCTCTGGAATTCAAACCACGGCCGTATTGGATGGAAATGAGTATATTATAAATGGTACAAAGCAATGGATCACTGGTGGAGGCGAAGCTGAAATATATACAGTAATAGTTATGACCGACAAGACTAGAGGAAGTCGGGGGGCAAGTGCCCTTATCGTAGAAAAAGGGACTCCTGGGTTCACTTTTGGCAAGAAGGAAAAGAAGATGGGCATCAGGGCATCTGCCACAACAGAATTGATCTTCTCAAACTGTAGGGTGACTAAAGAGAATTTAATTGGAAGAGAAGGGATGGGCTTTATTGTAGCTATGAGGGTTCTGGATAGAACAAGGCCAGGGATCGGAGCTCAATCCATCGGACTCTGTCAGGGAGCCCTGGATGAGGCAGTGAACTATGCCCGAGAAAGAAGACAGTTTGGGAAACCGATTATCTCTTTTCAGGCTGTTCAGCATATTTTGGCTGATATGGCTACCCAGACAGAGGCTGCCAGGGCCCTGGTTTATTCTGCCTGTAGATTTATTGACAGCGGTGCAAAGGATATATCTAAGGTGTCTGCCATGGCGAAGGTCTTTTCCAGCGATGCTGCTATGAAGGTTACCGTAGATGCTGTTCAGGTTTTAGGTGGATATGGTTATATGCGGGATTATCCAGTGGAAAAGATGATGAGGGATGCAAAGATCCTTCAGATATATGAAGGAACCAACCAGATTCAACGCAATGTAATAGGTCAGGAATTGATCAAGGAATACGCGGGGAAGAAAGAAAAAAAATAAGAGAGCTTACAGTGAATATAATTGTATGCATAAAGCAGGTCCCAGAAACAACAAGCGTCAAGATCAGTAAAGACACTAACACGCTTATGAGAGAAGGAGTGAAGAGTATTATTAACCCTTTTGACATGTATGCGATTGAAGAGGGGTTAAGGATAAAAGAAAGGTTTGGTGGAAGAATTAGTGCTGTTAGTATGGGACCTCCTCAGGCAGAGGAGGCTTTGAGAGAGGTGGTTTCTTATGGAGTTGATGATGCTTTCTTGCTAAGTGATCGGGCATTTGCCGGAGCTGATACCCTGGCTACCTCTCGTACGTTGGCTGAGGGCATAAAGAAGATTGGGGTTTTTGATCTTATTATTTGCGGTAAACAGGCTATCGATGGAGATACTGCCCAGGTAGGGCCTGGTATTGCTGAAAAGCTGGATATACCTTTTGTTGCTTTTGTCAGGAAGATAAGGGAGATCAATAATCACTCTATCAAAGTCGAGAGGATGATGGATGATGGATATGATGTCATGGAAATGACTCTCCCATCCCTTATAACGGTGGTAAAGGAGATTAATGAGCCGAGAATGCCTTCTTTAAGAGGGAAAATGAAGGCAAAGAGCATTGATATCCCTACCTGGGGGCTAGTGGATTTAGAGATTGGGGAGGATAAGGTTGGGCTTAAAGGGTCTGCTACTCAAGTAATAAAGGTATTTACTCCAAAACGGGGTGGCAGGAGAGAGATGTTGGAAGGCTCAGTAGAAACTCAGGTAGGCTTGTTGATTAACAGGCTGAATGATTTAAAGGTGGTATAGATATAAGGTGCCAGTTCCCGGGGGTCAGGGATCAGTTATCAGGCGAGCTTTTTTCAGGTAGGTTATGAGTATCAAAGTCGATATTGAGTTATGCACAGGATGTGGAGTCTGCGAAGAGGCATGTCCTTTTGGGGCTATCAAGATTCAAGATGATGTGGCATCTATAGATGAGAGGTGTAATCTATGTGGTGCCTGCGTTGATGTTTGCAGTTTTGAAGCTATTTCGATACAAGGGTTAAGAAAAACAGGCGGAGAGGGTAACGACCATAAAGGGGTATGGGTATTTGCCGAGCAAAGAAATGGCAAGATAGCCAGTGTTGTTTTAGAGCTTCTGGGAGAGGGGAGAAAGCTGGCTGATAAATTGGGAGTCGACCTTTCTGCTGTCTTCTTTGGCGATAGTGTGGAAATGCAGACCAATGAACTGATATCCTATGGTGCCGATAAGGTATATGTTGCAGATGCCCCAATCCTTCGGGACTTTAATGATGAGATTTACAGTAAGGTTTTAGTTGATTTGATTAATGAGTACAAACCGGAGATCATACTCTCCGGGGCTACTGCTGTTGGGAGGTCTTTCATCCCTGAGGTTTCTGCCAGGTTAGAAACCGGTCTGACGGCAGATTGTACTGCTCTGGATATAGATACTGAAAGGAGAATCCTGCTCCAAACCCGCCCTGCCTTTGGAGGGAATATAATGGCTACCATCATTTGCCCTGATGAACGCCCTCAAATGGCTACTGTTCGCCACAAGGTAATGAAAAAGGCGACATACGATGCGAATCGAAAAGGAGAGGTGATTAAAAAGGATATTGATGGTTATGGCGTGAATCTCCGCACAAAGGTTCTTGAGGTGGTGGAAGAGATTGGAGAAACAGTAAATATAGCTGAGGCAGATGTAATTGTCTCCGGGGGGAGAGGGCTTCAAGAGCCAAAGAATTTTAAACTCATTGAAGAATTGGCAAAAATTCTGGGCGGTGCTGTAGGTGCCTCTAGGGGTGCTGTTGATGCTGGTTGGATACCTTACTCACACCAGGTTGGCCAAACAGGAAAGACGGTTTGCCCCAGGCTGTATATTGCATGTGGAATATCAGGAGCGGTTCAGCATTTAGTCGGTATGCAGTCATCCGATGTTATCGTGGCTATTAATATAGATAAAGACGCCCCCATTTTTGATGTAGCTACTTTTGGTATTGCTGGGGATGTATTTGAGGTTGTCCCTGCACTCATTAAAAGATTTAACGAAATAAGAGGATAGGAGTAGCCCATGGTTAAATCAGCATTTATATTTCCTGGGCAGGGTTCCCAGTATATTGGTATGGGAAAGGAACTCTATGACAATTTCACAGTCGCAAGGGAGACCTTTGAAGAGGCAAATGATTCTTTAGGCATGGACATAAAAAAAATCTGTTTCGAAGATCCCAATGGTGAAATAGGGTTGACCGTTAATACTCAACCCGCTGTATTGACAGCCAGTATTGCTGCACTCCGGGTCTTGAACCAGGAAACGGATATACAGCCATCCCTTGTTGCCGGTCATAGTTTAGGAGAATACAGTTCTTTGGTTGTGGCTAAATCATTGAGTTTTTCTGATGCCGTGAAGATAGTTCAACAAAGGGGAAGATTTATGCAAGAGGCAGTACCGGTAGGCACCGGAACTATGGCGGCTATTATAGGGATACAGGAAGAAGTTGTGGAAAAGATTTGTGCTGAGATAACGAAGGATGGAAATCTAGTCTCGCCGGCCAACTACAACAGTCCTGATCAAATTGTTGTCTCTGGAGAATCTACAGCAGTTCAAAATGCCATTGATTTAGCGAAAGAAAGAGGCGCCAGGATGGCCATTGTTTTGAATGTCAGTGCCCCTTTTCACTGTAGTCTTATGGAGCCGGCTATGGAGAGGCTTGCATCTGAACTAGAGAAGTTTTCTTTCAAAGATATACAAACCCCTGTAATTTCAAACGTTGAGGCAGACATAAATACTTCTAAAGAAAGGGTTAAAGAGCTCTTAACAAAGCAGGTATGTAGTCCGGTAAAATGGGCGCAGTCTATGAAAAGGATGATTAAAGAAGACGTAAATATGGTTATTGAAGTTGGGCCCGGTAAGGTTCTGTCGGGATTAATGAGGAAGATTAGCGACAAGGTAAGAATACGAAATGTGGAGGATATTAAAAGCTTAAAAAGGGTTCAAGAAGACTAGAGAGGGGACAGGGAGGTTAATAGATGGATTTAAAAGGCAAGACAGCAGTAATAACCGGATCTGCTCAGGGTATTGGGAAGGCAATTGCTATCCTATTGGCAAAGAAGGGAGCGGACATTGTCGTCTCTGATCTGAATTCTGAAAAGGCACAGGAGGTCGCAAGAGAGATTGAAAAGATAGGAAGGAGATGCCTGGTTACCATAACCAATGTGGCTGATTTTAAAGAGGCCGAACAGATGATAAACAAAACAATCGAGGGACTGGGCCGTATTGATATCCTGGTGAATAATGCCGGTATAGTTAAAGACAGCCTTCTTTTGAGAATGAAAGAAGAGATATGGGATCAGGTTTTGAGTGTGAATCTGAAGGGTACCTTTAACTGTACAAAGGCAGCACTCAGGTTTATGGTAAAACAGAGAAGCGGAAAGATTGTAAATATTGCATCCATTTCAGGGGAGATGGGGAATATTGGTCAGGCAAACTATTCCGCTTCCAAGGCAGGGGTAATTGGTTTTACAAAAACTGCAGCAAGAGAGCTTGCCTCAAGAGGGATAAACGTTAATGCTGTTGCCCCTGGTTTTATTGATACACTTATGACTCAGTCTTTGCCTGAGGATATTAGAGAAAACCTGAAAAAACAGATTCCTGTTGAGAGGTTAGGAACGCCTGAAGATATAGCTCAAGCTGTTTACTTTCTTGTCTCCGATGCATCAAGTTATATTACTGGTCAAGTAATCAACGTTAATGGGGGTTTGTATATGTAGGATTGTGGTAATTTCCTATGTTAAATAAATAAAGAAAATTTTATAGGAGGTGTAAAGTTAATGGGAAAAGAATCTGTAGAGGCAAAAATTAAGGCTATAATAGCCGAACAGCTTGGGATAGATGAAGAGGAGGTTGTTAACGAGGCGTCTTTTATTGACGATTTGGGTGCGGATTCATTGGATTTGGTTGAGTTAATAATGACCCTTGAGGAGGAATTTGGTCAAGAGATATCCGATGAAGAAGCAGAAAACATCCAAACTGTTCAAGAGGCTATAGATTATATTTCCGAGCATCTATAGTTATATAGTGTCAGTTATCCGTTGTCTGCCTGCCTGTTGGCAGACAGGTGGTCAGTTGTAAATGTAAAAACTCTTTCAACTTTTTGGAGGTGCTACCTTGAAGAGGAGGGTTGTAGTAACGGGGTTGGGGGCAGTGACTCCTTTAGGGATTGGGGCAGAAAAAACATGGAAAGCCCTATGTGCAGGAAAGTCAGGGATTGGTAGGATTTCCCGTTTTGATACAACTAATTTTCAAACAAAGATCGCTGGTGAAGTAAAGGATTTTGATCCGGAAGACTTCTTAGATAAGAAACAGGTAAGAAGGATGGACTCGTTCGTTCATTATTGCATGGCAGCAACTATTATGGCTATGGAGGATTCAAAACTTGAAGTTGCAAACCAAGATGCTGAAAGAATTGGGGTTCTTATTGGGACAGGACTGGGTGGTTTACCAACCTTAGAAAAGAATCATACCTTGCTAATAGAAGGGGGACCTAAAAAGATATCCCCTTTCTTTATACCTATGATGATTGCCAATATGGCACCAGGACAGATAGCTATTCATTTTGGGATTAAGGGTCCTAATACCTGTGTTGTTACAGCCTGTGCAGCCGGTTCTCATGCTATTGGAGATTCATATAAACTAATACAGCGGGGTGACGCAGATATTGTGATTACCGGAGGGACAGAGGCAACCATAACGCCTTTGAATATTGGTGGTTTTAATGCGATGAAGGCTATTTCAACCAATAACGATGAACCCGAAAAAGCCAGCCGTCCTTTTGATAAAAATAGAGACGGTTTTGTTCCGGCAGAAGGTGCCGGGACGATTATTTTAGAAGAACTGGAATTGGCCCTTAAGAGGGGAGCCAATATCTATGGTGAGATTGTTGGTTATGGGCTAACCAGTGATGCCTTTCATATAACCGCCCCTGACCCTCAAGGAGGCGGAGCAGCCAGATGTATGAAGATGGCACTCCTTGATGCCAATATATCACCCCATGAAGTGGATTATATCAATGCCCATGGTACCTCTACACCACTGAACGATACGATAGAAACCATTGCCATAAAGACCGTCTTTAATGAATACAGCAAAAAGATTCCTGTAAGTTCCACTAAGTCTATGACCGGCCACTTACTTGGTGCGGCAGGGGGGGTTGAGGCAGTCTTTACAATTCTGACAATTCGTGATGGAATTATTCCGCCTACTATAAACTATGAGACTCCCGACCCCGATTGCGATCTGGATTATGTCCCGAATGTAGCGAGAAGGGCTGATGTTAGGATAGCTATTTCTAATTCCTTTGGTTTTGGCGGGACCAATGCTACACTGGTCTTTAAGAGGTTTGAAGGTTGAAAAATATGAGAATCATTATTGGCTCTGACCATGGAGGTTTTGAATTAAAGGAGTCTATAAAACAATCTTTATCTAAAGATATGAAGATAGACTTTTATGATGTTGGTACATTCAACAGCGAATCTGTGGATTACCCCACCTTTGGCAGCATGGTTGCGGAAAAGGTACAAAGGGGAGAATTCGAAAGGGGGATTCTTGTCTGTGGAACAGGGATTGGTATGTCCATAGTTGCCAATAGGTTTCCTAAGATACGGGCTGCCCTGTGTCATGATACATATACTGCAAGAATGAGCAGAGAACATAATGACTCCAATATCCTTATTATTGGCGGAAGAGTTACAGGTGAAGATGTTGCCATGGAAATAGTTAAAGTATGGCTTACCGGTGAATTTAAAGGAGGAAGACACCAGCGAAGGTTGGAAAAGATAGCCGATATAGAGAAAGCCATTTGGGATGGCCTCGTACTAAGTCAAAATTGGGATGGCAAAGTAAAAAGCTCCAGATGCAAGGCGCGCAAATCCTGAGGAGTGAAGCGTACTTGGGGGTACGCTGCAACGACGAAGGATGCAGCGCAACGCCGCAGATGGACTTTTTACGAAGCCATCATTTGTGATTCTCAATCTATCAGGCCTGCGGAGATATAGATGTCGATTTTAAGAGAGACGGATCCGGAAATTGCAGATGTCATTCAACTAGAGACGAAAAGACAGGCATATAGGCTGGAGTTAATCGCCTCTGAAAACTTTGTAAGTGAAGCAGTATTAGAGGCCCAGGGCAGTATTCTGACCAACAAATATGCGGAGGGGTATCCTAAAAAGAGATACTATGGAGGATGTGAATTTGTAGACAGTGTTGAAAGCCTGGCTATAACCAGAGCTAAAGAGTTATTTGGCGCTGATCATGTTAATGTTCAGCCTCACTCCGGAACACAGGCTAACATGGCCGTTTATTTCTCTGTACTGAGCCCCGGAGATACCATCATGGGGATGAGCATAACCCATGGCGGACATCTAACCCATGGTAGTCCGGTTAGTTTTTCCGGTAAACTGTATAATGTAATTAGCTATGGGGTGACCAGGGATACCCAGAGGATTGATTATGATGGAGTGGAAAGGTTAGCCAGAGACAATAGACCGAAGATGATAGTGGTAGGGGCAAGCGCCTACCCCAGAATCATCGATTTCCCCCGCTTCCGAAGTATTGCCGATGATGTAGGGGCATACCTTATGGTGGATATGGCTCATATCGCGGGATTAAT
>PFIF01000288.1 GCA_002782605.1 Deltaproteobacteria bacterium CG_4_8_14_3_um_filter_43_13
AAATTGTGCATAGAACGATGCTACAGCATACACTCGGCTCTCTGGTGCACCAGTATGTCTAGCGATTTCAAGCATAGCCTGTTCAGAAAGGTAACCGAACTCTCCCTGAACGTGCTGTAATATCGGAATTAGTTCACTTTTTTCCCCCTCGAAAGATGATAAAATTGTGTTTAAACGTTCTTCCATTGATACCCTCCTACCACTTCTCTTGCTGAAGCCGACAGTCTAACCACGTCCTTAACCGCTTATCCAGCTTGCCAATATTGGCCTCTATCCAGCGGACATCCCCACTTGAAAGTGCAGCCGTTTCCTCCCAAGTCAAGTCATAATCTTTAACCACTTCGGCAAAGTCATCCGTCAGGTGGCCAATGAACTTGTCGTCCTCTGCTGCCCTTTCCAATACCGCTAATACCGCTTCTTTGCTCATTATCGTCTCCCTATTATCTTATTGTGTCATCTTAAACATATTTTCAGCCGCCATTTCGTCTAACTTGTTTATATCAGAACTAAATTCCGATATCCTTCCATTTTGGAGGTATATCCGAACTTGGTTCGGATATACCTCCTTCTAGCTGAACTACTCTCTTTCTTCATCCCCTTTCTTTTTAGATTGATTTATAGTCAAGCTGTCCAATGGACTTTTGATTCTCCCTATATCCCTAATGCTTACATCTGTGTAAGTCTCGGTGGTCTTGCTACTTTTATGATCTAATATCTCCTGGATGTACCTTAGATCAACCCCATTTTCTAACAAATGAGTAGCAAAACTATGTCTTAACTTTTGCCAACTAATTTGGAGATGATCCTAAGATTCTAGAAAACACATCGTCTAAAATGCTAACCATTGTATCCACTTCCCGTTTAGTGACTATAAGGGGGGGAAGAAAACGAAGGGTTTTACCCATTGTACAGTTGATTAGGAGACCCTTCTTGAGGCATTGTTTGACAGTATCACCACCATCAAATCCTAACTCCATCCCGAAGATAAGCCCTTTACCTTTAAGGTCTTTAACAAAGGGATATTTCTGCTTCAATTCATTAAGCTTCTGGGAAAGGTAGTTTCCTACCTCAATACAGTTTCCCAAAACCCCATTATCTAAAATAGTATTTATAGTAGCTAAAGCAGAGGCTGCTACTACAGGATTTCCTCCAAAGGTTGAGGCATGAGAGCCGGGAGAGAAACTCCTGGCGATTTCTTCCCTTGCCAGCATGGCACCTATGGGCAATCCTCCTGCCAGCCCCTTAGCAAGGGTCATAATATCAGGCTCTACATCATAGCCCTCATAAGCGAACAGGGTTCCTGTTCTTCCTATACCCACCTGCACCTCGTCGAATATAAGCAACAAACCGTGACCATCACAGATTTTTCTAAGCCCTTTTAGATAGTTATCCGACGGGCAGTTTACTCCGCCTTCTCCTTGAATTGGTTCAACCATGACAGCACAGGTTGCACCATCAATAGCTTCCTCTATTGCCTCCAGGTCATTGAATTCTGTATATTTAAAACCCGGGAGTAAGGGTTCAAAACCGTTGCGGAACTTCTCCTGTCCTGTTGCCGTAATAGTGGCTATGGTCCGACCGTGAAAGGAGTTTACCATAGTTATGATTTCGAATCTCTCATTTCCGTTCTTTTCTTTTGAATACTTGCGAGCCAGCTTAATTGCCGCTTCGTTTGCCTCTGCTCCACTGTTACAAAAAAACACCCTGTCTGCAAAAGAGTTTTCCACTAAGAGCTTTGCTAATTTAGTTTGAGGCTCCGTGTAGTAGAGGTTTGATACGTGTATAAGGGCATCAGCCTGTTCTTTTATTGCTTTTACAACATCAGGATGGCAGTGCCCTAAGTTGCATACTGCTAGCCCACCGACAAAATCAAGATACTCTTTACCCTCAGAGTCCCATAACTTGCAACCGGAGCCTTTTACAATTACTACAGGTAAACGGGAGTAGGTGGATGCAATATATTGGTCTGAAAGATTCATTAGTTGGTTTGGAATCATCGGGTTAGTAATTACTCTCCTCTCAATTGGGTTGAAGAATTTTGTAGCTATTCAGGCACAAAGAGACAAAGGCACATAGGCACAAAGTTTTAGGAAAACGATCGGAATACAGGACACAACCTGTCCAAATACCGCCTGCCTGTGCGTTGCACGCAGACAGGCTTTGTAAACATCTTATAGGAACCCAAACAACTCTCATTCTCTTCAGATCTCTCGACTTTGTGCCTTTGTTACTCTGTGCCTTTGTGCCTCAAGCTATCCCGACAAGTCGGGATAGTAGTTGACTTATGAAGTGTTAATTCGTGCGACGTACTTTATATGTACGTCGCACGAATTAAGTGTACTTTTGTTTTTTTAAGATAGAACATCTACGTCTTGCGCCTGAGGGCCTTTTTCTCCTTTACCCACAGTGAATTCCACCCGCTGTCCTTCCTCTAACGAACGATAGCCCTCGCCGCGAAGGGCACTATAGTGTACGAAAACATCTGTCCCCTGGTCCCGGGTGATGAAGCCATAGCCTTTACTGGAATTGAACCATTTAACAACGCCGGTTTCACGCTCTGCCACGATTAAGTCACCTCCTTTCAATTTCAAAATAGGGCAGGGCGTCCTAAACCAGCCTCAAAAAGAAATCTTACTTTGTTAATTAGAACGACTGCCAACAAGTCCTGAAAATTACCGCGGTTTCATACTATTGATTTCAATCAGACTTCTCGCTTTGCTCGAAAAGACAATACCATAACGGTATTATTGAAACGCTCTACTAGAAAGGATTGAAAACAGTATTGTATGATATTTTTAAAAGCATTGTACGACAAAAGAGTTATAAATTCAAGAGAATTATCTTGACATTGTCACATTTGAAAAAATCGTAAAATAAGGTATCCTCCAGAAAGGATA
>PFIF01000240.1 GCA_002782605.1 Deltaproteobacteria bacterium CG_4_8_14_3_um_filter_43_13
TGCTTTTCTGATTCCTTCAGCCTTCAGTCTAAACAGCTTCAGCCTGACTACGTGAGTAGTCACGAAGATAGAAGGAAAGAACTCGGCAAGATGCTCATGGATATTGCAAAGTATCTTGCTACAGTGGGTTTCATCGGGAGCTTGTTAACGGATAAGCTCAGCGTTGCGGCTGGTATCAGTATATTTGCAGCAGTTATTGTACTCGTTGTTATATCATTTTACACAATACCACCCAAGAAAGGAGACAGGTAATCATGACGGCATTTTATATTATACTTGCAGGTGTGCTGCTTGTAGCTCTATTTGCGTTAATTGTCTCTTATAGAGAAGACCATCCAAGAAAATCATCATGAGGAGTCATGGTTCGCTGTTCCCATGAGCCATCAGTTATGAGCTATCAACTTATTATCTTCTATAGTCTGGGCCACCCTGGCCTGGAACACGAAAAAGATCGTCCATCTCCACACGCAAAAGGAAGAAAAGCAAGCCTTAAGGGAGATGAAACGGGCAGCATAGGGGAAATCACCCCGGAAATCCCTTCTCACCCACAATTATCTTCAGCTGTCAAAGAACAGAACGACAAAACACTATTAAAAGTCCTATTTTTCAGGACGAACTAATTATTTATTTGGTGGACGCAGTAATTATTTGATTTATTGTAACTACTCAGGTGCATAGACTGAAGACTGAAGGCTGTTAGGAAAAAACCAAACACGACTTCAAAATGAGCCGTATTCCCTTTTTTCCTAACAGCCTTCAGTCTTCAGTCTATGCACCTGAGTAGTTACATTTATTATACAATAAATCAGTGATGTCCGGTTAGGTTTTTGCATGTAACCGGGAATGTTTTTGTTCTTTGAAAAAATACGAATCTGAGGAGCTGCCGGAATCCCGAAGCTCGTTTTGAATTTGTATCCGTAATTGTCGGACTCTTTTGATGCTGACGCGCTCGCCATGGTTTTCGTAGCAATAAATGGCAAGAAGCAGATAGGTGATAAGACCTCCAAGGATTTGAACCATCAGACCATATTGGCTTCTTGCAATGAGGTGGTAAATCTTCAGGTGACGTTTCCACCAGGCAAAAAAGCTTTCGATTTCCCATCTGAGCTTATAAATTTGGTTCTTCTCCGAATTAGTTGAAGAAAGCCTGGTAAATTTTCAGCGTAAAGTATCTCAAGTCATGAAAACCATAGGCTTTACGTTTAATGACCTTGATTTTGTTATTCACCCCTTCCAGTTTGCCAGTATGGATAGGATATTCACAATGGTTCAGGATGCCATAGCGATGGCGTTCGAGCATTTTTACGAAGCTGTTCAGAGCGCGATGATTCAGCGAGCGGGCCAGTGCACACCAATGATCCAGTGCCTTGCCGGCCCAGGTTCTAGATCGGTATGTCCAGATATGTTTAAGCTGGTCTTTTAAGATCATCACGGTGCTGATCACCTCGTTTACTTCCAAAAGCTGTCTGAGCTGCTGGCGCTGCTTTTTCCTACGGATATGAGATCGGTTCTTGAGCAACAGGTATTTTGCGCCTTTAAAGACATCTTTGTTTTCCTTGGCCGCTTTACGATATTCGCTGTTGCGGACTTTGTCGATAACACGGTTAAAGGCGGCCACAACATGGAACAGGTCAAAGACGATGTCCGCCTGCGGCAGTTTTTTTTAACGGCTTTTATGTACGGGTCCCACATGTCCATGACTACGGCCTCAATCGATTTCTTCTGTTTGGCCGACAGCTGATTGAAAAAGCGGTTGAGGGTTTTAGCTTTTCTGTCTTTGGCCACATGGATAACGCGACCGGTTTCGTAGTCCAGCACTATGGTCAGGTAGCTGTGGCCCCTTCTAATAGATATTTCATCGACAGCCAGGATGCGAAGTCCATCATAGTTTATCTGGCCATATTGGATTTCTAGATATTGTTTGTCGATTTCCTTGACCGTTTTCCAATCCAGATGAAGATGCCGGGCCACCTCGGTGACCGTCATCACTTTGCAGAGCTGATGGATATACGTTGCCAGTCGCAGGGTAACCCGTAAATACGGGTGAAAAAGCCCCGGTTCCTCGATACTGATGCGCTGACAATTGGTACAAAACAGTTTGCGATATGCACAGCGCAGCCAGATTTGAGTACTGGCAAGGTTCAGATCCCTAACCGAACGCTGAGTCCAGCTGTGAATTGCTGGTACTTTCTGTCCGCACTGATGACAGATCGGTTGAAAACGCTGGTCGGGAACCACATCGATATGAGCTCTGTCGGTGGTTTGATTGACTGTCTGTTTGATAATTTTTACTCGACGAAAGGGGAAATATGATGATATGGTAACTCCGGACATTGCAGGCCTCCTTAGGATTAAGTTTTTCTTTGACGATTAACTTATATCCCCGGAGATACCGGATGTCCATTCTATTTGAAATCACAAAATATTCCCCTTCTTTTTATCAACTAATTTGGAGATGATCCATAAATTTCAGCAATTTGTTCAGCGGTCAAATCTCTGCGGTCTGTTACTACCCAGTAGTCGACGTTACCAACCCGGTAACCGACAAGACGAACAGGTTTTTGTGTTTGATTGTTGTTCTGTACAGTTCCTAACAGGACTTCGGCATCATAAAAGACAATGCTGTCGGCATTGACATCATATTCACGGACGATGGTTTTGGTTGTATTGGCTTTAATCCGAATCACAAAACTTTTGCCTTCGGCTTGCAGAGAATCAAACTCGGCATGTTCCTGGTAGCCCCGGTCGCTTACGCCTGTTTGTCCCGGAGAAAGGATTTTGCTGACAAATGGTCTTTCTGCGCCATTACCGTCAGTAAAATATATTTTTGATGGAATTCCCTTGTTGATGTTAAAGCCCAAATGAATTTTGGCTTTTCTGGAGTTTTTCCGATAGTCAGCCCAAGCCATTGAAAGCACGGCGTTGATTAGCGATCCATCAATGGCAATAAGTTCTCCAAGGTCAGCATACTGATTCGGAAGAATCTTGGATGCTTCGCTGCAAAGATTTTTATAAACGAATTGGAGTTGTTCTAAGCCCCTGTTATTGATGGCCTCAAAAAAACTGCTCTTCTCTATGCCATCTTTTGGGGCGATATTGTTACGAGCGAAGTTGTCTTCTTTAAGAACCTGAATAAGATGACGGCCCGAAACGTGTTCTTCGAGGTGGTAGAAAATTAGCGCTTTTAATTGATCTTCGAACGACATTTTCAAGGGTCTATCGCCTTTTGATTCAAGCTCCGGCGTTTTTGTGAGTATATTTACAGCCGGGCGATATAGTTTATGAAATGACGGTGGACGACATTTTTTTCTGTAAGGCTTGATTCTTCGCGGCATAATTTATAACTCCTTGTAATAATTGATAATATTACAAGTTGCCGCAAAAATTTTTCTTAAATGTCAAGCATAAAATTCACTTTTTTTATCTTTTTCCACCATCTTTTGAATTCATGCAAAAACCTAACCGGACATCACTGATTTATTGTATAATAAATGTAACTACTCAGGTGCATAGACTGAAGACTGAAGGCTGTTAGGAAAAAAGGG
>PFIF01000206.1:0-344 GCA_002782605.1 Deltaproteobacteria bacterium CG_4_8_14_3_um_filter_43_13
CTGAAGAAGATTTCAAGCCAAAAAGGTATGCGCCTGATGTATCCAAAGAAGTCGAGCCGTATCTCGCTGAATATGTAGAATGGAGAGACAAAAAGAGGGGCAAAGAAAAAGTGAAGATGGCGTTGGAGAATTTACGCCATACCGCAGAGAAGACCGATGATAGTTTAGTTCCTCCTGTGTTTGAAGCTCTGGGAGCCGACGCCACTTTTGCTGAGATAAGGGGGGTGTTGAGAATGGTTGATGGATTGGAATACGATTGGGCTGGGGAGAGAGAATATCCTTTTTAGAGGTTGATAAGGGGTAACTATTCAGGCAGGCGCAAAGGCACAGAGTATCAAAGGCAC
>PFIF01000206.1:350-1252 GCA_002782605.1 Deltaproteobacteria bacterium CG_4_8_14_3_um_filter_43_13
GGAAAAAACAACGAAGCGACCCTGATCTGCTTTGTGCCTATGTACCTTTGCCACTTTGTGCCTGACTAGTTACGATAAGGGGGCCGATGAGCATGAGCAACAGAAAGATAAAGGTGATAACAGGTAAGATCGGTACTGATGGTCATTATCGAGGGATTGAGGCAGTAACAAGGGCATTGCGTGATGCCGGGATGGAGGTAGTTTATTTAGGTGCGGGCAGGAGAGTCGAAGAAGTGATAAAGGCATTGAGTCAAGAGGATGCTGACGTTTTGGGACTGAGCTTTTTATGTGGTGGCCATATTCAAGTCATGAAAAGATTAATGACTCGGATAAAAGAAGAAAATTTGGAACATGTTTTGGTCTTGGTGGGCGGAATTATTTATGATGATGAAATTCCAGAGATGAAGGAATTAGGCATTGCTGAGGTGTTTTTGCCCGGGGCTCCTTTGGCACACATGGTTGACTATGTGTCAAGGGAGGTTGAGAAACGAAAGAAAAACGTAACTATTCAGCCACAGATTCACACAGATTCACCCTGTTGAATTTCCCGTAAGGAACCCTATTCAACAGGGTAAACGCAGATAGATTTAAATACAAAGTAACTGTTCAGGTTGTCAGGTTCACAGTTCACGGTTGGTTGCTCTAACCTTGAACCGTGAACCTTGGAACGTTGAACCTGAGTAGTTACGATTTGTATATGATAATAAAAGAAAAAATATCAGTGATGATCAGCGTAGATCGGTGGCTGAGCAGTTACAATTACAAAAAATTATTGACGGTATCTCTTGACTCAGGTAAATTGGCTGGTAACTACTCAGGCACAAAGTGGCAAAGGTACATAGGCACAAAGCAGATCAGGGTCGTTTCGTTGTTTTTTCCTTCTTTGTGCCTTTGGTACTCTG
>PFIF01000206.1:1261-4159 GCA_002782605.1 Deltaproteobacteria bacterium CG_4_8_14_3_um_filter_43_13
TTTTTCCTTCTTTGTGCCTTTGGTACTCTGTGCCTTTGCGCCTGCCTGAATAGTTACAATGGATAGAAGTAAAGTCGAATGAATGATAATAGAGAGGAGGCACATATGGCAGTAGGAATAGTTGGTTATGGAGTTTATATCCCCAAATCTCGCATTAAAAGAGAAGAAATAGCAAAGGTATGGGGAGGGCGTGGTAAGGGCGAAAATGCCGTTCTTAATGAAAATGAGGACATTATAACAATGGCAATAGAGGCTTCGGTCAATGCGATGGAACATTCGGGACTGGCTGATGTCAAAGAGATAGATGCCATATATTTAGGCACCGATTCTCCTCCCAATATAGAGCATTCGTCCATAGGTATTATCGCCCAGACATTGGGGGCAAGACAGGACATTGAAGTAATGGACTTTACCACCTCCACTAGGGCGGGTATTGCTGCGTTGAAGGCAGGTGTAGATGCGGTAAAGGCAGGTAGGATTAAATATGGTTTAGTAATCGCTTCGGATTATCGTCCGGCTTCACCGGGGAGCAACATGGAGATGTTTTTCGGTGGTGGGGCAGGGGCTTTTATAGTTGGAGATAAAGATACTATAGCCGATCTTGAAGAAGTTTATACCTATTCGGGTAATTTTAGAGATAATTGGAGGAGTCTGGCAGACACCTATGTAAAGGACTATGAACCAAGGTTTACCCGACAGTATGGATATTCGGAATACGTATTCAGTTCTGTAGTAGGGCTTTTGTCAAAAACAGGATTAGCCATCGACCAATTTCAGCATATTGTATTTCAGCAACCTGATGCGAGACTTCCCATGGAGATAGCGAGAAAGCTTAAGGTAACGTCTGAACAAACCGAACTGGGCTCTATTTTTAATGACATAGGTGATACAGGAGCAGCCTGTTTATTCATAGGTCTGTCATCAGTCTTTGACAGGGCAGTTTCAGGAAATAGAGTCCTTGCTGTATCTTACGGATCGGGGGCAAGTGATGCCCTGTACTTAACCGTAAAAGAACCCATAGAGAAGGCAAGAGACAGGTGCAAATCGTATCAATCGTATCTGGCTAACAATTCATATATAGATTATCCTCGGTATCTGAGGGGCAAAGGTGTCTTAAAAAAAGACGAAGAACCTGCAAGCTTGGGGGTTTCTCCCTTATCTCCTTTTATGTGGAGGGCTAGTGCCGAGCTTTATAGGCTGATCGGTGCCAAGTGTTTGAACTGTGGATATGTAAACTTTCCACCTTCTCAGAGGAAGATCTGTATAAGGTGTGGCAATACAGAGTTTAAAGAGGTGATATTCAGCAGGAGAGGGAAGATACATACCTTCTGTGTAAACTATTACATGCCGCCAGGTTTTGAGTCCCCTTTACCTATTATAATTGCTGACCTGGATGACGGAGTGAGACACAGGGCATTGGGTACAGAGATGAGCCCTGAGGAGGTAAAGATTGATATGCCGGTAGAATTGGTTCTAAGGAAATTAACTTCCGAGGGTAATGTGGACCTGTACGGGAACGTATTCAGGCAGATAAGGATTAAATAAATGGTATGCTGGAGGTACTAGAGATGGGATGGAATAAGGTAGCAATAGTCGGAGTAGGAATAATAAAGTTTGGTGAATTATTTGACAAAGATTGGGAGGTTATGGTTGAGGAAGCTTACCTCAATGCCATCAACCATGTAGACAAAGGTTTTAATCCTAAGGACATTCAAGCGGCATGGATTGCCGATTGTAGGCCGGGTGCCCATGGTACCCAGACCATTGCTGGGGTTTCTCTCGTAGGAAATATCGGGCTTGCTGGTATTCCCTGCACCCATATAGAAAACGGTTGTCCTACGGGGAGTGATGGATTCAGGAATGCCTGTCTAGGGGTTGCTTCCGGCGTCTATGACGTAGCACTAGTACTTGGGGCAGAGAAGATGCGGGACAAATCAACGGCAGAGATGTTATCTCTGGCTTCGCAGGGGCATCCTGTGCTTCAGCGTGGGGAGACTGCCATGACCATGTTTGCTCCCCAGGCAATGCGACATATGCATGAGTTCGGTACCACCAAGGAACAGATGGCCATGGTTGCAGTAAAGAACCATAGAAATGGTGTATACGATCCGTATTCTCACTACAGGTATGAGATAACCGTAGAAGATGTGTTCAAATCACCCATGGTCTGCAGTCCATTGAACCTTTTGGACTGTTGTCCTCAGACAGATGGTGCGGCTGCAGCGATAATATGCAGGGCTGATTTGGCTGGAAAATACACTGACAAACCTATATACGTTGCAGGCTTTGGTATGGGAACCGATGTATTTTACGTCCATGAGAAGGAAAATTTTACAGAGTTTGTAGCATCTGTCAGGGCAGCTAAACAGGCATATTCTATGGCTGGGATAGAGCCGAAGGATATAGATGTGGCAGAGGTTCATGACTGCTTTTCTATTACAGAGATAATCAACTATGAGGATCTGGGGTTCTGCAAGAAGGGCGAAGGAGGAAAGTTCATTGAACAAGGCAAATCTGACCTCGATGGTGAGGTCGCGGTCAATCCCAGTGGTGGTCTCATGTCGAAAGGGCATCCATTGGGTGCTACCGGTATTGCCCAGATAGCAGAGTTGTTTTGGCAGTTGAGAGAAGACGTTAGGGATTCCAATGGCGGCGGCGACCCCAGCGTCAATGAGAAGCGGCAAGTAAAAATAAAGAACGGCTATGGGTTGCAGCATAATGTGGGCGGAAGGGGTATATCGAATTCGGTGGTGACTATCTTGACTAGAAATAAGTAAAAAAGGATATGCGTAAAGGCATTGGTTATTAGTTAGTGCTTTGACTCATAAATAACTTTACCAAAAATGTCTCCCCTCCCTTGGTGGGAGGGGATTAAGGGGAGGGGGCAACATAGCGATT